>NZ_JAAGPO010000526.1:0-791 GCF_017104825.1 Burkholderia sp. Ac-20345
TGGCACCGGTGCTCGCGCAGTACGCGCTTCAGGTGGCCGATGCGCCGCGTGCCGCGCATGCCGGTGCGGCAGCGCCGGGCGTTGCCGTTGCCAAGCCGGACGCACACGGCGTGTGGCCGCTGTCGCCGGCGCAGCTCGGCCTGTGGTTCCTGTGGCGCGCGCAGCCGGACAGCGCCGCGTACAACATTCCGGTTGCGCTGCGTGTGCGCGGGCCGCTCGACGTCGATGCGCTGCGCGCAGCCTTCGCGGATGTCGCGGCCGTGCATCCGGCGCTGCGTGCGCGGCTCGTTGCGCGTGGCGGTGCACTGCCGGGCCAGCGGGTCGATGCGGAGGGTGCCGTCGAACTGCCGCTGATCGACCTGTCGGCGCACGCCGATGCGCTCGCCCGCGCCGCAGCGCTGACCGACGAGGATGCACTTGCGCCGTTCGATCTGGCAGCCGATGCGCCGCTGTGGCGTGCGCGGGTACTGCGGCTCGGCGCGGACGACCACGTGCTGTCGGTGACGATTCATAACATCGTGTCGGATGGCGAATCGATCGAGCTGTGGCTCGACGCGGTTCGTGCGCGCTATGTCGCTCGCGTACAGGGCGCTGTGCCGGCCGATGAAGCCGCCCAACCGGTCGTGCCGCTCGTGCTGCCCGCGCCGTGCCATCCGGCCCGCGTCGCTTACTGGCGCGATGCGCTGGCCGATCTGCCGGCGCGTGTGACTGGCAGAACGGCGTGGTGGGCAAGAGTGTGGTCTATCGTCTCGTTGTCGGGTGGGGTCGGGTGCTATCGAGATAATATGATA
>NZ_JAAGPO010000527.1:0-900 GCF_017104825.1 Burkholderia sp. Ac-20345
TCCGCCGAGAAACCGCCGTTGCCGTCGTTCGGCCCCGCGACGCCCGTCGTCGTATCGACCTTCTCCGGCGGCGCGCCATGCGCGGCGATGTAGTCGGCGAACGGTGCAAACCGCGCGAGCAACGGCGCGGCGAGCGGATCGGCGCGGTCGAGCATGCCGGTCCACAGATACACGCGGATCGCGTTGTACGCGCTCTCCGCATGCGTGTCGCGATCGGGCCCGAAGCCCGTGCCGACGCGATACAGCGCCCAGTCGGGCGAGAAGCCTTTCGGTGCGGTGTCGAGCAGCACGCGACCGGTGCTGGAGACGAGCGCGGCCCAGCGCTTGTCGTCGGGCAGGCGCGCGCCGAGCGCGCGGATCACCTGCGGCGGCGAATAGCTCGGATTCACGCGCCACTGGCCGTCGGCCAGCTTGAACCCCGTCGGCCCGGGCAGCAGCGTGAGGCCCAGGCCGGGCACGGTCGCCGTCTCGGTGTCGAGCACGCGCTTCGCGAGCAGCGCGCCGCGTGCCGTATAGCTGCGCTCGTGCCACAGCCGCCCGGCCTCGACGAGCGCATACGCGATCCACAGGTCGGCGTCCGACGCCGCGTTCGCGTCGAGCACGCGCCACGCGCCGTCGGGCGCACGGCCCCACAGCCACGCCGGCAGATGCGCGCTCAGGTCGCCCTGCGCGAGATTGTTCTCGGTCCATGCGAGGATCGTGTCGAACATGCGCCGGTCGTTCGCGACCAGCGCGAAGAAAAGTCCATACGCCTGCCCCTCCGACACCGTGCGCGAATCGGCCGAGCCGACGTCGATCACGCGGCCGTCGGCCGAGATGAAATCGCGCTTGAACGCATCCCAGCGCGGCCACGCCGCGCCGCATCCCGCGTCGGCCGCGCCGGCCCCAGCGGTTCCCGCG
>NZ_JAAGPO010000528.1:0-829 GCF_017104825.1 Burkholderia sp. Ac-20345
TGCGCGGCCGCGTCGGGCCGCCAGCGGTGCGCGGTGAGCGCCGCGACGATGCGGCCGCGTTCGTCGTCGGGTAGCGTGCCGGGTACAACGCCGCCGAGCTGCGCGGCGATCTCGGCCGGCAGGTCATGCCGCGTCACGCGCGCGGCATCGCACACCGCGCACGCATAGCGCAGCACGTTGCGCAACTGCCGCACGTTACCGGGCCACGGGTACGCGGCGAGCTGTTCGGCGAGCGTCGCATCGAGCGTCAGCACGTGGCCGGTGGCCTGCGCCTCCTCGGCGAATACGGCGGCGATGACGTCGCGCACGTCGGCGCGCGCGCGCAGCGGCGGCAGTTCGAACGTCGCGCCGCTCAGCCGGTAGTAGAGGTCCTCGCGGAACGTGCCATCGGCCACCATGCGTGCGAGATCGCGGTGCGTCGCACAGATCACGTCGAGGTCGACGCGTACGGGCGTATCGCTGCCGAGCGGCACGACCTCGCCATCGGCGAGCACGCGCAACAGGCGCGTCTGCAGCGCGAGCGGCATGTCGCCGATTTCATCGAGGAACAGTGTGCCGCCGTCAGCAAGTGCGATCTTGCCGCGCGCGCCATGCTTGCGTGCGCCGGTGAACGCGCCGGCCGCATAGCCGAACAGCTCGCTCTCGATCAGCGCTTCCGGCAGCGCGCCGCAGTTGACAGCGACGAACGGCCGCGCGCGCCGCGCGCCGGCGTCGTGGATCGCGCGTGCGAACACTTCCTTACCCGCACCGGTTTCGCCGAGCACGAGAATCGGCAGCCGCTTGCTCGCGACACGCAGCGCGAGCTCGGCCTGCTGCGCGATATGCGCGT
>NZ_JAAGPO010000529.1:0-1046 GCF_017104825.1 Burkholderia sp. Ac-20345
GTAGTGATCGTATCGGCCGCGCGGACCGCGGTCGGCAAATTCGGCGGTTCGCTTGCGAAGATTGCGGCGCCCGAGCTGGGCGCGACGGTGATCCGCGCGGTGCTGGAGCGTGCGGGCGTGAAGCCCGATCAGGTCAGCGAAGTGATCATGGGCCAGGTGCTGACGGCCGGTTCCGGGCAGAACCCGGCGCGGCAGTCGCTGATCAAGGCCGGGCTGCCGAGCGCAGTGCCGGGGATGACGATCAACAAGGTGTGCGGCTCGGGCCTGAAGGCCGTGATGCTGGCGGCGAACGCGATCGTCGCGGGCGACGCGGAGATCGTGATCGCGGGCGGCCAGGAGAACATGAGCGCATCGCCGCACGTGCTGCCGGGCTCGCGCGACGGGTTCCGGATGGGCGACGCGAAGCTGGTCGACACGATGATCGTCGACGGCCTGTGGGACGTGTACAACCAGTACCACATGGGCATCACGGCGGAGAACGTCGCGAAGGAATACGGGATCAAGCGCGAAGAGCAGGACGCGTTCGCGGCGCTGTCGCAGAACAAGGCGGAAGCCGCGCAGAAGGCCGGCCGCTTCAACGATGAAATCGTGCCGGTGGCGATTCCGCAACGCAAGGGCGAGCCGCTGCAGTTCGCGACGGACGAATTCGTGCGTCACGGCGTGACGACGGAATCGCTGGCCGGGCTGAAGCCGGCGTTCTCGAAGGACGGCTCGGTGACGGCGGCGAACGCGTCGGGGCTGAACGACGGCGCGGCGGCGGTGCTGGTGATGTCGGCGCAGAAGGCAGCTGCACTCGGCCTGACGCCGCTGGCGCGGATCAAGGCGTACGCGAACGCGGGCGTGGATCCGAGCGTGATGGGCATGGGCCCGGTGCCGGCATCGCGCCGGTGCCTGGAGCGCGCGGGCTGGACGCCGGGCGACCTGGACCTGATGGAAATCAACGAGGCGTTCGCGGCGCAGGCGCTGGCGGTGCACAAGCAGATGGGCTGGGACACGTCGAAGGTGAACGTGAACGGCGGGGCGATCGCGATCGGCCACCCGATCGG
>NZ_JAAGPO010000530.1:0-823 GCF_017104825.1 Burkholderia sp. Ac-20345
TGTCGACCTGCGCGTGGAACCGGGCATCTCGGCGTCGCTCGCGACGGCCGCGCAGGCCGGCGCGCCGCTTGGCCACGATTTCTGCGCGATCTCGCTGTCCGACAACCTGAAGCCGTGGGACGTGATCGAGATGCGCTTGCGGCATGCGGCGCAGGCCGATCTCGTGATGGCGTTCTACAACCCGATTTCGCGTGCGCGGCCGTGGCAGCTCGATCGTGCGCTCGATGTCGTGCGTGCGCACCGCACGGCCGAGACGGTGGTCGTGCTCGGCCGCGACATCGGCCGGCCGGGCGCAACGCTCGCGACGACGACGCTCGGCGCGCTGCGCAGCGACCAGGTCGACATGCGCACGATGGTGATCGTCGGGTCGTCGACGACGCGGCGCTTTACGATCGGCAACGCCCGCGAGTGGGTCTATACGCCGCGCTGGTATCGCTGAACCCGGTTATCGCACCGACGTGACGCCGCGCGCGTCGGCATGCGCGGTGCCGGCTGCGCCGCCGGCGTGCCAGAACCGGTACACGAGCACGCCGACGATGGCCTGTGCCGCGACCACGAACGCGACGCAGCCGGCCCATCCCCACCGATGCCAGCCCGGCACCGGCAGGATCGAGCCGAGGCTGCCGCCGAAGTAATAGCAGGACAGGTAGATGCCGATCGCCGTCGAGCGCGCGCTCGACGCCGCCTGCGAGATGAACGTGTTGGCCGACGCCTGTTCGACGAACACGGCGGTCGAGCTGAGCGCGAGGCCGGCCAGGATCACCGGCACGCTGTCGGACAGCGTCAGCAGCGCCCCGCCGATCGCGAGCGCGGCCGCGGCAAG
>NZ_JAAGPO010000531.1:0-1028 GCF_017104825.1 Burkholderia sp. Ac-20345
CATCCCGAACGCGACCACCGCGTGGGCCGACAAGCACGCGTGGGGCTACGACTGGCTGAACGGGCCGTCGGGCACCGGCGTCGACGATCTGATGCGCACCGAGATCAACTCGATCGACCCGGCGACGACCGCCCCGTATGGTTCGCGGTCGGCCCAGGCAACAACGGCGGCGATGCGCTGGTTGCCGCCGCACACCTCCAGCAACTCGGCGTCGCGACGCAGGCGTGGATGCCGGTGCCGGTCAAACCGGACGACGCGCAATGGGCGCTCGGCCTCGCGCGCACAGCCGGCGTGCCGCTGTCGGCCACGCCGCCCGCTTCGCTGGACGACCATGCATGGATCGTCGACGGGCTGTTCGGCATCGGTCTCGGCCGTGCACTCGACGGCGTATTCGCCGAGCAGGCCGCGCGCATCGCCGCGCATGCGCGCAGCGGCGGCCACGTGCTCGCGCTTGATGTGCCGAGCGGGCTCGACAGCGATACGGGCCAGATCGTCGGCGCGGGCGTCGCAGTTGCCGCCACGCACACGCTCACTTTCATCGGCGCGAAGCCGGGCCTCTACACGGGCGAAGGCCGCGATCTCGCCGGCGAGATCGACGTCGCCTCGCTCGACGTCGCGCCGCCCGCCGCACCGGCCATCGTGCTGAACGATCCCGCGCGGTTCGCCGCCGCCCTGCCGGCGCGTGCATTCGCATCCCACAAGGGCACATTCGGCAGTCTCGCGGTGCTCGGCGGCGACACGGGCATGTGCGGGGCGCCGATCCTGGCCGCACGCGCGGCGCTGTTCGCGGGTGCCGGCAAGGTACACGTCGGCTTCATCGGTGCCGGCGCGCCGCCGTACGACCCGCCGTTTCCCGAATTGATGCTGCATCCGGCCGACGGCCTCGATCCCGGCGCGATGACCGCGATCGCGGCCGGCTGCGGGCTGGGCACGCGCGAGGCCGCGGCGACGCTCGTGCGCGGCGTGCTCGCGCAGGGCCGAACGGAGGAGCGTGCTGCACGGGAAGAGGGTGAACCACTCACTGGATA
>NZ_JAAGPO010000532.1:0-840 GCF_017104825.1 Burkholderia sp. Ac-20345
CCTCGAGATCGCTCGGCCACTCGCCGTTCGCGGGCCCGACGCAAAGCGCGGTCTCGCCGAACGGCACCGGCACGAAGTCGAGCATCAGGAGCGGCGAACCATCCGCGTCGAACGCATCGGCGGCCGCCTCGGCCGGCACGGGCGCCGCACGTCGTGCGCGGGTTGCGCCCTGCGCATCGATCGACAGCAGCAGATCGCCGTCGCGCCAGTCGGTGATGCGAATCTCCGCGTCGTCACCCGCGCCGATCCGGTGCTCGCCGGCATCGAGCGCGATTTCCGCACCGGCATGCAGGCCGGTCAGGATCCGCAGCAGCTTCATCGGTTGCTCCTTGTGCGTGCGTCGTGTGTTTCATTTGCGTCGATCGAATCGGTCGCGATCGGTGCACCTGTTCGATCGCGTCGCATCGTTCGTCCATGCAGCCAGAATAGTTCGACGCGGCATCGGTGTTCGTCCGTCGCGCGAATTCGCCGCCGCATTTGCGAAGCGCCGCGTGCGCCGCGACGTTCACGACCGCTGAGCGGCCAACACGCCCTTGTGCAACGTCTCGACGCTTGCGTACGCGCGTGCGAGCTGCGCGTTCGTCGACGGACGCTCCGCGTTGAACACGATGAGCGGCAGCAGAAAATAATGCGTGCTCGCACGCTCGCTACGCGTGGTCGCCGCGTCGCGCGGCGCACCGCCCGCGCTTCGCATCGCGTCGAGCAGCAACTGCTTCACGCCGCTCCAGCCGATCGGCGTCCACGGCCCGGTGCGCAAGCGGGCGGCGAGCAGGTCCGCGTTGTGATTCAGCAGCGCGGCCGTGATGCGCGCGCCGGGTTCGGTATCGACGCGCCGGCCGA
>NZ_JAAGPO010000050.1:0-59946 GCF_017104825.1 Burkholderia sp. Ac-20345
TCGCTCGGCGCGCTCGCGCAGCGCTACGAAGCACCGCTCGACGAAGTCCGCGCGGCGCTTGCCGCGAGCGGCGTGGTTGCGTTCGGCACGCTCTCGCGCGGCGACGAGCGGCCGCTGATCGTCGACCGTCACGATCACCTGTACCTGTCGCGCTATTTCGACTACGAAAGGCGGCTTGCCGATGCGCTCGTCGCGCAGGCCGGTGTGGCCGCGCCGGACGAAGGTCTTGCACCCGACCGGTTGCGCGACAGCCTCGCGCGTTACTTCGGGCCGGCAACCGGCGAAGTCGACTGGCAGCGCGTCGCGGCGATCGTCGCGCTGACGGGCCGCGTGACGATCGTCAGCGGCGGCCCGGGCACGGGCAAGACGACGACCGTCGTCGGCGTACTGGCCTGTCTGCTCGATATGCACCCGGGGCTGCGCGTCGCGCTGGCCGCGCCGACCGGCAAGGCAGCGCAGCGGATGCAGGAAGCGCTGCACGCGCGGGCCGGCGACCTGCCGCCCGAACTCGCGGCGCGCCTGCCCGATACGTCGTACACGTTGCACCGGCTGCTGGGCGGCGGCGGGGCGGCCGGCTTTCGGCATCATCGCGACAATCCGCTGCCGTACGACCTGATCGTCGTCGACGAGGCGTCGATGATCGACGTCGCGCTCGCCGCGCATCTGCTCGATGCGCTGGCGCCGGGCGCACGGCTCGTGCTGCTCGGCGACAAGGACCAACTCGCCGCGGTCGAGGCGGGTGCCGTATTCGCGGAGCTGAGCGCGCGCCCGGCGTTCACTGCCGCGGAGCGCACGCGCATCGCGCAGGCGCTCGGCATCGACGAGGCGGCATTCGTCGCGGCGTTGCCGGTGCAGGACGCCGCCGCGACCGCAGCCGTTCCCGCTGCGCATCCGGTTTCCGCTGCGGCCCGGGCCTCGGCACCGCCGTCGGCGCTTGCCGCGGCCGCTTCACGCAAACCGGCGTCGCGACGGAAAGTCGATGAGCGTCAGGCATCGCTCTTCGACGACGAACCGCAGGATGACGAAGTTTCACCGATCAACCTCGCGCAGCCGCCGGCCGCAGGTCCGGTGCTGACCGAAACCGGCGAGGCTGGCGAGGCAGGCGAGGCCCCCGCGTGGATCGAAGCCGACGAACTCGCGTGGCTCGACGCCGTCGAACTGCCGCCGTTGGACGCAGGCGACGTGGCGCTTGCATCGGCCACATCGATACTGCCGGGCGAAACCACCGCCGTGTCCGCCATGCCCGCACCGGCACCGCTCGCCGACTGCGTGGTCTGGCTCGAACGCAATTACCGCTTCGGTCTCGATTCGCCGATCGGGCGGCTCTCGCTCGCGATCCGCAGCGGCGATGTGCAGGCCGCGCTCGATGCGCTGCCCGCCGACGATTCGGCCGCCGCGTCGTTCCATGACGATGCGGGCGAGTCGCTCGCGTCGTCGACGGTCGAGCGGCTTGCGCGGCGGTTCGGTGCTTACCTCGACGCATTGCGCGACGCGCTGGCCGCGCCGGTGCCCGATCCGCTGCCGCTGTTCGATGCGCTCAACCGGTTCCGGATCCTGTGCGCGACCCGCAGCGGCTTGCGCGGCGCGGAGCACGTCAATGCGCTCGTGGCCGCGCACGTGCGCCATGCGGCGCGCGTGCCGCTCGCGGTTGGCGCACACTGGTTCACGGGGCGGCCGATCATGGTGACGCGCAACGATTATGCGCTCGGGCTGTTCAACGGCGATATCGGCATTGCGCTACCCGACGCGCACGGCGTGCTGCGCGTGTGGTTCAGGCGGGCGGACGGCACCGCGCGCGCGGTGTCGCCGGCCGCGCTGCCGCCGCACGAAACCGCGTTCGCGCTGACGGTCCACAAATCGCAGGGCTCGGAATTCGACGAAGCCGCGCTCGTGCTGCCCGCATCGTTCGGCCGCGTGCTCACGCGCGAACTCGTCTACACGGCCGTCACGCGTGCCCGCACGCGCGTGCAGGTGATCGGGCCGAGGCGCGTGCTGGCGCAGGCGGTCGCGACGCGCACGCAGCGCGATTCGGGGCTCGCGGCACGCGTCGACGAGGCGCTCGCACGGCGCCGCATGGAGGCGTCGCGATGATGATCCGCTATACGCTCGACCCGGCCGAAGTCGAATGGACGGCCGTGCGCGCGCAGGGCGCGGGCGGGCAGAACGTGAACAAGGTGTCGAGCGCAATCCACCTGCGCTTCGACATCCGCGCGTCGTCGTTGCCGCCCGTCATCAAGGAGCGGCTTCTCGCGCTGTCCGACCAGCGCATCACGCGCGACGGCATCGTCGTGATCAAGTCGCAGGAATATCGCACCCAGGA
Source organism: Burkholderia sp. Ac-20345 (assembly GCF_017104825.1). NCBI lineage: Bacteria > Pseudomonadati > Pseudomonadota > Betaproteobacteria > Burkholderiales > Burkholderiaceae > Burkholderia > Burkholderia sp. Ac-20345. The sequence goes on from NZ_JAAGPO010000050.1 coordinate 2,321, forward strand.
GAAGAACCGCGAAGCCGCGCTGGCGCGCCTCGATGCGTTGATCAGCGGCGTCGCGTTCACGCCGCGCGCGCGGGTCGCCACGCGGCCGACGCGTGCGTCGAAGGAGCGGCGGCTCGAGCACAAGTCGCGCCGCAGCGTGGTGAAGTCGGGAAGAGGGAAGGTGATCGACTGACGAATGGGCGCGCGGACGAACGACGGGCGCGAGCGTCATTCGCCCGCCGCCGCGCCGGTTATCGCATCACGGTCCCTGCGCTGTCGAGCACGAAGTCGACGCAGAACACGACGAGCCGGCTCTGCGCGCGGATCGCGACGGCGGCCGTATAGCAGTCGCGTCCTTCCGTCAGCGAGAAGTGCGGGCCCATCAGTGCAACGCGTCCGGGCGCGGCGATCGCGCGCTGGAAATACGGGCGCCGCGACCAGTTGCTGTGGGTTTCGGGGAAGAGCGGTGAGAGGCGGGTGACACCCGGCTGACCATCGTCGGGGCGCGCGCCGATCGACGGCAGGAACTGCTCGCCGATCTCGTCGGTGACGAACACGCGGCGCGCGGCCGGCACCGCGAATACGCGCTGTGCGGCGTCCTGCAGGTTGCCGCTCGCGGAAAACGCGGCCGCGCCGGTCAGCACGAGCCGTTCGATCGCGTCGAAGCCCGGCTGCTCGGCCACGACCGGCGTGTGCCGGTGGGCAATGAAGCGCTGCCACGCGGCGTCGAGCATCGCGGGCGCTGCCGCGCTGGCATGTGCGATCGATGCATCGGGCTGGCCGAACTGGAAGCCCTGCACGAAATCGATGTCGGCTTCCATCAGCGCCTGCAGCGCGTCGTCGCTCTCGACGCCCTCGGCGAGCACCATCGCGCCGGCCTGATGCAGCATCGATACGAGGTGATGCATGATGCGGCGATCGTCGGCCGAACCGGTCGAGCGTTCGACGAGCGAGCGATCGAGCTTGACGATGTCGGGGCGCGCGCGCCACACGCGGTCGAAGTTCGAGAATCCCGTGCCGAAATCGTCGATCGCGATCAGGAAGTCGCGATGCTGGATCATGTCGATCGTGCGGGCGAGCGCGGCTTCGTCGCGCGACGGCTGTTCGACCACTTCCAGCACGATGCGATTCGGCGGCAGCGCGAAATGCCGGCACAGCGCCTCGACGAATTCGCGCTGCACGAGGCCCGAATCGAGCACGCGCGGCGTGACGTTCAGGAACAGCCAGCCGTCGCCGATGCCCTGCGCGACGAAGTTGGCCGTGTGCAGGCAGCGCGCGAGCCGGTCGAGCAGCAGCGCGTCGGCGTCGGCGCGCGTCTTGTCGAACAGGGCGACGGGCGAGATCAGTGCGCCGTTCGAATCGACGACGCGCAGCAGCGCCTCGTAACCGACGACGCGCTTGTGCGTGATCGACAGCACGGGCTGGAACACGCTGCGCAATGTCGTGGTGCGATAGGTGGCGACCCAGCCGCCGGGCGTCGGCGTGAGACGTTCGAGCAGGGAGTCGAGCGAGAGGTCGCGGGCGGGCTTCATGTCAACGGTGCCCGAGGGCGAGCTGCGGGGCAGCAGCGCGCCACCACGCTGAAGCAGTCGCACGCGCAGGCGGACGCGAAAGAACGTGGGACATCGAGACCGCCTTCTGCGGGTAAGTGTTCGAAGTGTAACGGGAATGGGGCCGCTCGCGTATCAGGGAAACTCCACACGCACACGGGTATGCGGCTGCGGCCGGCGCGTCGCGCATGGCCGCCGCGCAGCGGAGCGCACCGCCGAACATGACAATCCGGCGGCATGGCATGCGTGGGGCATGCGCGTTGAGGCGGGAAATCCCGGCGGCCGGCACCGCCGCGCGCGAAGATCGCCGTCAGAGGAACGCCGGCCGCGCTGCGGCAGCGCCCGCGGCGGGGCGGTGAACAGTCGGCGCCCGGTCGTCACGCATCACGGCCCGACCGATGGCGACGCGTGCACCCGAATGAATCGTCAGGTCGCTTCGCCGCTGCGCGGCCGGATCCCGGGAATCCGCTTGATCACGCCGGTCGCGAGCGCGGTGCCGACGAGCACGATCGCGCAGCCTTCGATCATCACGGCCGACACGTGTTCGCCGAGGAACAGCGCACCCCACAGCAGGCCGAACACGGGGATCACGAACGTCACGGTAATCGCGCGGGCGGGGCCGACGTGCGCGATCAGGTAGAAGTAGATGAAATAGGCGATGCCCGTGCAGGCGACGCCGAGTGCGAGCACCGAGCCCCACGCGTGCGTGCTGACCGGCGCGGTCGGCCAGGTGGCGATCGCGAACGGCAGCAGCAGGATGGTCGAGCCGATCATGCTGCCGGTCGCGTTGACGAGCGGATCGACGCCGGTCAACTTGCGCTTCGTGTAATTGGCCGCGATGCCGTACAGCAGCGTCGCGCCGAGCGCCGCGGCGGCGGCGAGCGCGGTCGCGGTGGCGCCCGTTTCGCCGTGCGCATTCGCGATCTGGTTCCACACGAGCGTGAGCACGCCGGCGAAACCGATCACGAGGCCGAGCGCGCGCGGCAACGACAGCTTGTCCTTCAGCCACAGGTAGGCCACGAGCGCGCCCCAGAGCGGCGTCGTCGCGTTGATCACCGACGTCACGCCGGCCGACAGCGTCAGTTCGGCGAACGCGAACAGGCAGAACGGGATGCCCGAGTTCAGCGCACCGACGACGAACAACGGCCACGCATGACGGCGCAGCCGCGCGCCGAGATCGGCGGGTTTGAAGCGCGTGAGCGCGAAGCCGGCGAGAAACAGCGCGCCGATGCCTACCCGCAACGCCATCAGCGGCGCGACGCCCAGATCGACGACGCCGATCCGGATAAACAGGAACGACGCTCCCCACAGGGCAGCGAGCACGGTCAGCAGAAGGGCGTTCTTGGGGGACATCGATCGTGAATGGCGGGGACGGGATGCAGAGAATCTTACACCCCGTTACCACGCCGTCGTTTCACGTTTCGATGAAATGGCAAGAAACGGGAATGTCGCCGGTGGCCGGTGGCCGGTGGCCGGTGCGGGGCGGCCGCCGGCCGGCGGCCGTGCCCGATCAGTGATGGTGCCAGCCGCCGCGTCCGCCGAAGCCGAAATTGAGCGAAACCGCCGGTCCCCAATAGCCGCCCCACGCGGGCGCATAGGCAGGTGCCGGATAGTAATAGGCGGGGCCGGGATCGACGTAGACGGGGGCAGGCTGCACCGGGGCGGCCGTGTAATAGCCGCCAGGATAATAGCCGTACGGGTAGTAGCAGCCGGCGAGCGTCACGCAGGCGAGCGCCGCGGCGACGAGGGTCCTGTTCATGATGTCTCTCCGGCGGAGCCGGCAATCGGCAGATGCTTAAGCTTAGGCCGCGCGCCGATGACACGGTGTGCAAAACGGTAACGGATCATTTCCGCACCGGCTGCCGGCCACGTTGCGGCGCCGCATGCGAAAACGGCGCTTCCGCACCGCGGAAACGCCGTCTGGCTGACCGTCGCGGCGCGCTGCGCCGCTTACTTGCCGACCTGGTTACCGATGATGCCGCCGGCCGCTGCGCCGCCCAGCGTCGACAGCGCACTGCCGCCGATCGCCGCGCCGGCGACGCCGCCGACACCCGCACCGATTGCCGTGTCGCGCTGGCGCCTCGTCATCGAGTCACAGGCCGACAGGCTGGCCACGGTCGCGACGAGCAGCGCGCATATCCCAATACGCCGTATCGAATTCATGATCGTTGTCCTTGCGGTTGTGAACGGAGGACACGCGACCGGCCGGCGGCCGCGCATGAACCCAATCTATGCGCCGTCCCCCGGCGCTGCTGTAAGGACTTGTTAAGGCTCGCGCGGTTTCGTAATGAATTGTTTCCGGTGGTTTACCCGTGCACCGGCAGGCACGCGACATGCGCAAAAAAGCCCGCTCGAAAGCGGGCTTCGTGCATCGCGAGGCGATCCGGTGCGGATCACCGGATCGCGTGTTCGCTTATTGACGGTGATAGATCTCGGCGCCGGTCTTGACGAACTCGACCGCCTTCACTTCCATCCCTTTCTTCAGCGCTTCGGTTTCCGACAGACCCTGCTGCGCCGCAAACTCACGCACGTCCTGCGTGATCTTCATCGAGCAGAAGTGCGGGCCGCACATCGAGCAGAAGTGCGCGACCTTTGCGGAATCCTTCGGCAGCGTTTCGTCGTGGAATTCGCGCGCCTTGTCCGGATCGAGACCGATGTTGAACTGGTCTTCCCAGCGGAACTCGAAGCGCGCCTTCGACAGCGCGTTGTCGCGCACCTGCGCGCCCGGGTGACCCTTTGCGAGGTCGGCGGCGTGCGCGGCGAGCTTGTACGTGATGATGCCTTCCTTCACGTCGTCCTTGTTCGGCAGCCCGAGGTGCTCCTTCGGCGTCACGTAGCACAGCATCGCGGTACCGAACCAGCCGATCATCGCGGCGCCGATGCCCGACGTGATGTGGTCGTAGCCCGGTGCGATGTCGGTGGTCAGCGGCCCGAGCGTGTAGAACGGCGCTTCCTTGCACCAGTCGAGCTGGAGATCCATGTTCTCCTTGATCAGCTGCATCGGCACGTGGCCGGGGCCTTCGATCATCACCTGCACGTCGTGCTTCCATGCGATCTGCGTGAGCTCGCCGAGCGTCTTCAGTTCGCCGAGCTGCGCTTCGTCGTTCGCGTCGTAGATCGAGCCGGGGCGCAGGCCGTCGCCGAGCGAGAAGCTCACGTCGTACGCCTTCATGATCTCGCAGATCTCTTCGAAGTGTTCGTACAGGAAGCTTTCCTTGTGATGCGCGAGGCACCACTTCGCCATGATCGAGCCGCCGCGCGACACGATGCCGGTCATCCGGTTCGCGGTGAGCGGCACGTACTGCAGGCGCACGCCCGCGTGGATCGTGAAGTAGTCGACGCCTTGCTCGGCCTGTTCGATCAGCGTGTCGCGGAAGATTTCCCAGGTCAGGTCTTCAGCCTTGCCGTTGACCTTTTCGAGCGCCTGGTAGATCGGCACCGTGCCGATCGGCACCGGGCTGTTGCGGATGATCCACTCGCGCGTTTCGTGGATGTGCTTGCCGGTCGACAGGTCCATCACCGTGTCGCCGCCCCAGCGGATCGCCCACGTCATCTTGTCGACTTCCTCGCCGATCGACGACGTGACGGCCGAGTTGCCGATGTTCGCGTTGATCTTCACGAGGAAGTTGCGGCCGATGATCATCGGCTCGGATTCCGGGTGGTTGATGTTCGCGGGGATGATCGCGCGGCCGCACGCCACTTCCGAGCGCACGAATTCCGGCGTGATCTCGGCCGGCGCGTTCGCGCCGAAGGCCGCTGCGCCGAACGCCTGGCCCGGGTGCTGGCGGCCCATCATCGCGGCGAGCTTCGCGCCGTTCGGGCCGCTTGCCTTCAGGCTCTCGAGGTACTCGGCACGGCGCTGGTTCTCGCGGATCGCGATGTATTCCATTTCCGGCGTGATGATGCCCTGACGCGCGTAGTGCATCTGCGTGACGTTCTTGCCGGCCTGTGCGCGGCGCGGGTTGCGGTGCAGGCCCGGGAACCGCAGGTCGGCGGTGGCCGGGTCGGCCGCGCGCTCGAGGCCGTACTGGCTCGACAGGCCGCCGAGCACTTCGGTGTCGCCGCGCGCCTCGATCCAGCCCTGACGCAGCGCGGCCAGGCCTGCGCGGATGTCGATCTTCGCTTCCGGATCGGTGTAGGGGCCCGACGTGTCGTACACGTAGATCGGCGGGTTCTTTTCGCCGCCGAAGCCGGTCGGCGTGTCGGCCTGCGTGATTTCACGCATCGGCACGCGGATGTCGGGCTGTGAGCCGGTTACATAAACCTTGCGGGAATTCGGCAGCGGGGCGACGGCTGCGGCATCGACATGAGCGTCGGCGGACAGAAACTTCGGATTGGCGTTCATGCAATCTCCTGTGTGAGCGCCGGACAGGCGCTTCGGCGCTTGCCCGGAGCCCTTGACGTATGTGGGGCTCGAGCTAAGCAGGAGACGAGGCTTGGTGAGGCGGCGGATTTCGTCAGAAGGATGGCGGCGAAATCCGTACGCTTCCCTGCGCTGGCATTATCCAGATCAGGTTCAAAGGGTATTTCTCACCCGCAATGCCGGTTGTTTGACCGAGCGCATTGCAGGACCCCCGCGTTAGCAGCGCACACAATACACTGGCTTGGCGGCGGTTTCAACCGGGAGAGGATCGGCTGCCCCGGTGCGGCCGCAGCATGGCGGGCGGTGCGATGGCCCGTCGAAATGGCAGCGCGTGTCGCCGCCGCATGGCCCCACGGCTTGGCCGGCAGCGGCGGAGCGGTGCAGCATGACGCGCTTTCGCGCAACTTCAAAAAAAAATTTCGCAGCGGCTGTCATTTCCAGCGACGTCGTCCGTCTATTCGGCTCCTTAAACCCATGTTTTGGAGAGATGTCATGAAAAAAGTACTGATTGCCGCCTGCGTCGCCGCTTTTGCCACGATCGCCACGGGCGCGTATGCGCAGAACGACGCGATGTCGCAGCCGGGTTCGTCGATGTCGAAGGACGCGATGGGCCACGACGCGATGAAGAAGGACGGCATGAAGAAGCATGCGATGAAGAAAGACGCGATGAAGAAGGACGCGATGGGGCACGACGCGATGGGCAAACCGTCGTCGGGCGACAAGATGGCGCCGTCGAACTGACGGAAGGCAGGCGCGGCGCGGCCGGCACGTGCGTCGCACGACGGCCGCCCGCCCGCATCGGGTCCCATCGACTCATTCCGGGAGTCTTCATCATGCAAACCGTTCCCGCTACCGGGCGCGCGGCCGCCACGCCGCCCGCGCGCCCGATCCATCCGTTGTGGGTACGTGCGAGCCACTGGCTCAACGCGCTCGCGGCGATCCTGATGGTGCTGTCCGGCTGGCGCATCTACGACGCGTCGCCGATCTATCCGCCGTTCGTGTTTCCGCACGGCATCACGCTGGGCGGCTGGCTCGGCGGCGCGCTGCAATGGCATTTCGCGGCCATGTGGCTGCTGGTCGGCAACGGGCTGTTCTACCTCGCGATGTCGATCGCGACGGGGCGCCTCGCGCGCAAGATGCTGCCCGTCACGCCGGCGTCGATCTGGCGCGACATCCGTGCCGCACTGGGCGGGCGGCTGTCGCACGACGACCTGAGCGTCTACAACGCGGTGCAGCGTGCCGCGTACCTGACCGCGATCGTCGATCTCGTCGTACTCGTGCTGTCGGGGCTCACGATCTGGAAATCCGTGCAATTCCCGCTGCTGCGCGAATTGTTCGGCGGCTACGACAACGCGCGTGTCGTGCACTTCTGGGCGATGTCGCTGCTCGTCGCATTCGTCGTCGTTCACGTCGCGATGGCGCTGCTGGTGCCGCGCTCGCTGCTCGCGATGCTGCGCGGGCGCTGACCCGTCAACTTCGGGTGAAGGAAATCATCATGTCGGAATCCCAATACAAGCGCGACGGTTCGCGCTGGACGCTCGACCGGAAGTCGCTCGAACTCGACGTGCGCCGCGAGCTCGAGATGCCGTCGCGGCGGCTGTTCAACCGGCGCGTGCTGACGCTCGGCGGCCTGACGATGCTGACCGGCTGCACGCTGAAGGACGACGCGTCGGTCAACACGTTCCTCGAGACAGTGTCGCGCATGAACGACCGCGTGCAGGCGTGGCTGTTCAGCGGCGAGCGGCTCGCGCCGACCTACACCGAAGCCGACATCACGCGACCGTTCCCGTTCAACGCGTACTACGGGATCGACGACGTGCCGCACGTCGATGCGTCGACGTATCGGCTCGTGCTGTCCGGCCGCGTGACGGGCAAGCGCGTGTGGACGCTCGATGAACTGTATGCGCTGCCGCATGCGGAACAGATCACGCGGCATATCTGCGTGGAAGGGTGGAGCGCGATCGGCCGCTGGGGCGGCACGCCGTTCGGCGCGTTTCTCGCACGCGCCGGTGCCGATACGCGGGCGAAATACGTCGGCTTCAAGTGCGCGGACGATTACTACGAGAGCATCGACATGCCGACCGCGCTGCATCCGCAGACGCTGCTCGCGTTCGACTACGACGGCCATCGGTTGCCGCCGGAATTCGGCTTCCCGATGAAGCTGCGGATGCCGACCAAGCTCGGCTACAAGAACCCGAAGCACATCATGGAGATCTTCGTGACCGATACGTTTCCGGGCGGCTACTGGGTCGACCAGGGGTACAACTGGTTCGGCGGATCGTGAGCGGTAGCGGTGCGTGGCATGCGGTGGCGGCGCATGCGCATGCGTATGCCGCGATGCGCCGGCTATCGCGGTGCCGCATCACGCGGATTCGCGCACCTGGAGATCGACGCGCAGGCCGACGGCCGTCGCCATGTTCACGAGCGCGTCGAGCCCGAACAGGTTGATCTTGCCGCGCATCAGGTCGGAGACGCGCGGCTGCGTGACACCCAGCTGTTTCGCGGCCTGGGCCTGACTGAGTTCGAGCTGGGCGATGCGCTGCTTGAGCGCGATCATCAGTTCGGATCGCAGCTTCATGTTCTCGGCTTCGGCCGGCTGGCCCTCGATTGCGTCCCAGACGCTTGAATAACGTTCGTTGGTCATCGGTTCCTCTCCATCGTCAGCGCGCGATAGCGTCGGGCGGCCAGTTCGATATCGGCCCTGGTCGTGCGCGCCGATTGCTTCCGGAAGCAGTGCAGCACGTAGACGGCGTCGGCGAATGTCGCGACGTAAATGATCCGGAACGCACCGCTCGCATCGCGCAGGCGAATCTCCCGCACGCCGACGCCGACGGTGCGCATCGGCTTCCAGTCGTCGGGCGCCAGGCCGCGTTGCACCTGGTCGATCTGGTGGCCGGCTTCGCGTCGCGCGGGCAGCGGAAAATCGCGAAGATCGTCCAGCGCGCTGCCGACGAAAACAACGGGCTTCGGCGGAAGAATGGTTGGATTATACAAAATTTTGTATGGAAAATGCGGGTGTCGAAGGAAGGTCGCGCAGGGCAGGAGAGGCGTGAGCCGACCTTCACGATAAGGGGGAAGTGCTGGCCGGCTCGCAGGACTGGCCGTTCGGCCGATGCCTGGTTCGATCGCGACGGAGTGCCGTGGATGGTGGGCAGGGCCGGCGCCGTCAACGCAGGCGCGTGGCGTATCCGGCCCCCGATTTCACCCGCCCGTCGGCCGGAAAATGTCGCGCGGAAACATCATTCGTGATCCTTTCAGACAGGTCTGACGATGCTTTCGAATCCTTGATGCCATAATGCCGAGCGTGCGCAGCCGAAACGGTTGCGCGCGTTTTTTTTGCCCCTCTGCCGCCGCTTGCCGGTTCTCTTTCGTCGCCGTTCGCACTGCCATGTCGTTCCGCACGTTCGCTCTGCCTTCCCGGTCCCGCCAGGGCCGTTTGCCGGCATCGCCGGCGTCTTTCAGCGGAGCACGCGGCGTGACGTGCGGGCAGGCTGCGCAATGACGCCGCTCGACCGTCTCCTCGATTTCTTCGCCCGCTTCTCGTTCCGGATCCGCCTGCCGCAAAGCCGCGGCGGCCGCGTGGCGCTGGCGCTCGTCTTCATCTATTTCGTCTGGGGTTCGACCTACAGCGGCCTGCATTTCGCGCTGCAGTCGTTCCCGCCGCTGCTGCTGTCGGGGCTGCGCAACCTGCTCGGCGGGATCGGCCTGTTCATCTTCGCGCTGCGGCGCAAGCCCGAATGGCCGACGCTGCTCGAAATCCGCAATGCGGGGATCGTCGGCACGATGCTCGTCGCGCTGTCGTCCGGCACGATCGCGCTCGGGATCAGCTCGGTCAGCAGCGGCTCGGCCGCGGTGATGGTGGCCACGGTGCCGCTGTTCGCGACCGTGATCGCGGCGGTCGCCGGGCGGCCGGTCACGAAAGGCGAGTGGGGCGCCGTCGCGCTCGGGATGGTCGGCATCGTCGTGCTGAACTCGGGCGGCGCGGCCGCACAGAATTCGGCGCTCGGCACGATCTGCGTGCTGGCCGGCGCACTGTTCTGGGCCGGCGGCGCGCATCTCGCGACGCGGCTCAAGCTGCCGTCCGACCTGTTCCTGTCCACGTCGCTGCAGATCGGCCTCGGCGGCATGATCTCGACGCTCGTCGCCTGGCTGATCGGCGAACGCATCGAGCACGTGATGGTGGGGCCGGTGTTCGCGTTCCTGTACCTGATGGTGTTCTGCACGATGGCCGCGTACGTCGCGTACGGCTACCTGATCCGCCACACGAGCCCGATCATCGCGAGCAGCTGCATGTACGTGAACCCGATCGTCGCGGTCGCGCTCGGTGCGCTGCTGCTCGGCGAGCCGGTGACGATGGCGACCGTGGTCGCGACCGTCGCGATCCTCGGCAGCGTCGGGCTGTCGTTCGTGTTCGATCCGGCACGCCGGCCCGCGGCGCGTGCGGCAGCCGCCAGTTCGGCGGCCGCGGCAGCCGCGTCGACGACGGAGGCTGTATCGGCCCCCGAGCAGATCGAGATGCCGGATGCGGCGCCGATCCTCGCGCCTTCCGCCGTTCCGCTGGCGGTGCCGACGCCGGCTGCCGTGATGGATCCTGCCGCGGTCGTTGATCCGGCGCCGGCGTTCGCCATGCCGCCCGTCGCTGAACCGGCACCCGCGTTCGCTACGCCGCCCATCGTTGAACCGGCACCCGCGTTTGCCCCGCCACCCGTCGCCGGACCGGTCACGCCCCGCGCCGACGCGTGATGCCGCCGTGGCCGGTCGCGCTCAGTCGCGCCGGCCGCCGCGATGGTGGAACCAGGCCCCGAGCGCGGTGAACACCAGCCCGGTTGCGCACATCCCGATCCAGCCGAACGCGTGCCATGCGGCGACGCCGGCCGACGAGCCGAGTGCGCCGCCGATGAAATAGCACACCATGTACACCGTGTTGACGCGGCTGCGCGCCTCGGGCTTCAGCGCATAGATGCGCGACTGGTTCGAGATCTGCGCGGCCTGCACGCCGACGTCCAGCACGATCACGCCGATCACGAGGCCGACGAGGCTCGAGCCCGACAGCGCAAAGATCACGAACGACAGCGCGAGCAGCGCAATCGCGAGCGAGATGATCGCGCGCGGGCCGCGCTTGTCCGCGAAGCGGCCCGCATACGGTGCCGCAAGCGCGCCCGCCGCACCGACGATCCCGAACAGGCCGGCCGCCTGCGGGCCGAGATGGAACGGCGCGCCGGCGAGCAGCAGCGTGAGCACGGGCCAGAACGCGCTGAATGCCGCGAACAGCGCGGCGCCCGTCAGCGATGCCTCGCGCAGCCCGCGCAATTCGACTGCCAGATGCCACATCGAGCCGAGCAGCTTGCCGTATGACAGCGTCGACGTCGGCGAACTGCGCGGCAGCCGCAGCACGATCACGGCGGCGAGCGCGACGAGCGCCGCGACCGACGCGGCGAACACCGCGCGCCAGCCGAAATACTCGGCGACGAAACCGGCGGCCGTTCGCGCGAGCAGGATGCCGAGCAGCAGGCCGCTCATCACGGTGCCGACCGCATGCCCGCGTTCGGCCGGCGGCGCGATCTCGGCGGCGAACGGCACGGCCTGTTGCGCGATGGTCGCGAGTACGCCGATCGCGAGGCTCGCGACGGCGAGCACGGCCAGCGACGGCGCGGTGGCCGCGACGATCAGCGCGACCGACAGGCCGGCGATCTGCATCAGGATCAGCCCGCGGCGGTCGAAGCGGTCGCCGAGCGGCGCGAGCAGGAACATGCCGGCCGCATAGCCGAGCTGCGTCGCGGTCGGTACCGCGCCGATCCACGAAGCGCCGTCGGGAAACGCCGAGCGGAAGCTGTCGAGCAGCGGCTGGTTGTAATAGATGTTCGCGACGGACACGCCCGCGATCGTCGCGAGCAGCAACAGCAGGCTGCGCGAATAGTGGGGCGAGGCGGCGTCGGTCGGACGGTCGGTGGAGGCGGTGGACATGGCTGCGCGGACGGAAGTGGGGCGGCGCGGCGCGCGGCGCACGCATCGGGTGCGCAGGCGGGCGGGGTGCCGGTCGAGGCTGCCGATCATACCGGAGCGACGTGAATCCTGCCGGACGGGGGCAAATCGGCCAAACCGGCATAACCGGCCGGCCGCTGCCCGTCATCGTGCGTGCTTCAACCCGTCAGTCGACCAGTTCGCCCGTCGGTTCATAGAACGGATAAGGCCCGGCACCTTCATCGACATACACGTGATGCGACGTCATCCCCTCATCGGGCACATAGCGATGGACCGCGAACGCCGGCGGTTCGAGCCGGAATGCGGAGGGGGCATCGGTCCGCAGGTCGAATGCGACCTGATGCGCGGGCGACGGCACCGCGGCGGCAAGCGTGCCGCCGAAGCGCGTGAACATCGTGCGATGCACGTGACCGCACAGCACGCGCTCGACGTTCGGATGGCCGCGCAGCAGCGCGTCGAGTTTCGCGGAAGCGACGGGCGTGAGGCGCAGCTTGTCCATGTGGCCGATGCCCGCCGCGAACGGCGGGTGATGCAGCGCGACGATCACGGGCCGGTCGCGCGCGGCGTCGAGCTGCGCGGCGAGCCACGCGAGCCGTGCATCGCACAGATCGCCGTAGCTGGCGCCGGGTACCTGCGAATCGAGCGCCAGCACGCGCACCGCGCCGACGTCGAGCGCGTACTGCACGAATTCACCCTCCTGCAGCTCCGCGCGGTCGGCGAACGCGCGGCGCAATCCGGCGCGGTCGTCGTGATTGCCGATCATCAGGTAGTACGGAATCTCGAGCGCTGCGAGCAGCCCGCGCAGGTTGCCGTACTCTTCATCGTGGCCGAAGTCGGTCAGGTCGCCGGTGACGAGCACCGCGTCGGGGCGTGGCACGAGTGCGTTCAGTTTTTCGATGCAGCGCGTGAGCGCGGCCGCGGTGTCGACGCGCCGGTACGCGAGCTGTCCCGGACGCTTGATGTGGAGATCGCTGATTTGAGCAAGCAGCATCGTCGTTCCTCGGAATTGTCTGATTGTTGTCGCGGCGTCGTGCGCCGCGGTGGGGTGCTGCATGAATGATGCCGGAATGACGGATTACGCGCCGAGCGCGATCAGCCCTTCCGGTGCGATCGTGAGGCCGACCGCCGTGCCGCGTGCGAGCGCGATGCGGCCCGGCACGTCGATCACGAGTGCGTCGGGGGCCGCGTGCTCGATCGTGAGCCGCGTACGCTCGCCGAGGAACGCGCACGCACTGACCGCGCCGCGCAGCGGCGCATGCGCGGGATCGGCGAGTTGCGCATCCTCGGGGCGGAAGAACCACTCGTCGGCCGCGTGCGGCGTCGCGATCGCGCCGCCGGTGGTCACCAGCGTGCCGTCGCGCCATTGCCCGGCGAGCCGGTTCAGCGTGCCGATGAACTGCGCGACCGTGCGGTTCGCCGGGTGGTAGTAGATGTCGCGCGGCGTGCCGATCTGCTCGATGCGGCCCGCGCCCATCACGACGATCCGGTCGCCGAGCTCCATCGCTTCGGCCTGGTCGTGCGTCACGTAGACCGTCGTCACGCCGAGTTCGCGCAGCAGCGTATTCATCTCGCGACGCAGCGTGTCGCGCAGCTTCGCGTCGAGCGCGGTCAGCGGCTCGTCGAGCAACAGCACGCGAGGCCGCACCGCCAGCGCGCGGGCCAGCGCGACGCGCTGGCGCTGGCCGCCCGACAACTGGTCGATCGGCTTGTCCGCATGCGCGTCGAGCCGCATCATCGCGAGCAGCTCGTCCACGCGCTCGCGCAGCGCGCGCGGCTCGGTCTTGCGGATCTTCAGCCCGTAGCCGACGTTGCCGCGCACCGTCAGGTTCGGAAACAGCGCGTAGTTCTGGAACACCATGCCGACCTGCCGGCGCTCGATCGGCAGCGGGGTCACGTCGTCATTGCCGAACGCGATCGTGCCGCCGGCGTCCGGCGTATCGAGGCCCGCGATCAGGCGCAGCGTCGTGGTCTTGCCGCAGCCCGACGGCCCGAGCAGCACGAGCGTTTCGCCCGCGCCGATCGACAGGTCGAGCGGTTCGAGCACGCGGGTGCCGCGGAACGTTTTCGCACAGCGGGTCAGGGTGATGGGGGTGGAATCGAGTTTCATGTCTGCGAGAAATTCAGCGCGGGCGCTTCTTGAGCGCGCGCGTGCCGGACGGATCGACGCCGAGCCACTGCATCGCGACGAGCAGCGGCAGCGTCATCAGCAGGAACAGGATCGTGTACGCGCTGCCGACTTCGAGGCGCAGCGACGCATACGTATCGGCGAGCCCGACGGGCAGCGTCTTGGTGTCGGGCGTATGCAGCATCCACGTGAGGTTGAATTCGCCGATCGACAGCGTGAGCACCGCGAGCGCACCCGCGACGATGCCGGGGCGCAGGTTCGGCAGCACGATCGTGACGAAGCGCGTGACGAACGACGCGCCGAGGCTGGCCGCGCCTTCCTCGAGCGTGCGCAGGTCGGCGCCGGCCGCGACGGCCGCGACCGCGCGCACCATGAACGGCAGCGTGAACACGACGTGGCCGACGACGATGAACCACAGGCTCATCCGGAACGCGGTGAAGCCGCCGTAGACGACCAGCAGCGCGAGCGCCGACGCGAGGCCGGGCAGCGCGACGGGCAGCACCAGCGCCTCTTCGATTGCACGCGCGACACGGCTCTTGCTGCGCGCGAGCGCATAGCCGGCCGGCACGCCGACGACGAGCACGATCGCGAGCGTCGCGAACGCGACGTAAAGCGACAGTGCGATCGAGCCGTGATACTGCTGCCACACCTGTTCGAGCCAGCGCAGCGTGAGGCCGCTCGACAGACCGCGGAAATAGTTGACGGTGAGGCCCGCGAGCACCGACATCACGACGGGCACGATCAGGAACGCGCACAGCAGCAGCGTGACGCCCCATTGCAGCGCGGCGATCGCGCGCGCGCCGGTGACACGCGGCGCGCGGCGGGCGACGCCGTTCGCCTGCGCGGGAGCGGGGGCCGGCGACGGCGCGGAAGAGCCGGAAAGCGATTGCATGCGGGAATCCTCAGGCCGCGGCGGCGGCGGTGTGGCCGGTGAAGCGGCGCGCGAGCGCGAGCACGGCCCAGGTGACGATGCCGAGCACGATCGACAGGCCGGCCGCCGTCGCGATGTTCGCGTTCAGCGTGAACTCGGTATAGATCGTCATCGGCAGCACGTTCAGGTCGGTGGCGAGCGTGAACGCGGTGCCGAACGCGCCCATCGCGGTCGCGAAGCAGATCGCGCCGGCCGCGATCAGGCCCGGTGCGAGCGCGGGCAGCACGATGTCGACGAAGATGCGCCACGGCGATGCGCCGAGCGAACGCGCGGCTTCCTCGAGCGATGCATCGAGCTTCGACGCGGCCGCGATCACGGTGACGATCACGCGCGGAATCGAGAAGTACAGGTAGCCGATGAACAGCCCGGCGACCGAGTACGCGAATACCCACTTGTCGCCGGTGAGCTTCGCGGACAGCATGCCGATCAGACCCTGGCGGCCGGCAAGCATGATCACCATGAAGCCGACGACGACGCCCGGGAAAGCGAGCGGGAACGTGAGCAGCGCGAGCAGCACGCGCTTGCCCGCGAATTCGCGGCGCGCGAGCAGGAGGCCCGAGATCGTCGACAGCGCGAGCGTCGCGAGCGTGACGCCCGCGGACAGCGCGACGGTCTCGCCGAGGCTCTTCATGTAGCGCGCATTGCCGAGTAGCGCCGCGTAGTGCGAGAAGAACGCGCCGTCGGCGGACACCTGCACGAGCGCCGCCATCGGCAGCAGCCAGAAGGCGGCGAATACCGCGAGCGCCGGCGCGACGAGCGCGACGCGCCAGCGCAGCGGAAAAGTCAGGTCGAGCATCGGTTGCGTCCGGGCGCTTACTGCATCACCTGCAGGTATTGCTGGCCGAATGCCTGCTGGCCGGCCGCCATCTTGCCGAAGTCGACCGATTTCGCGCGTGCGTATTCGCTCGCCGGCAGGAACTTCGATGCGATGTCGGCGCCGAGCGTCTGTGCGCGCACCGGGCGCAGGTACGCGTTGGCCCACAGCTTCTGGCCTTCGTCGGACAGCACGAAGTCGAGCACCTTCTTGCCGTTCGCGTCGTGCGGCGCGCCCTTCACGAGACTCATCACGTACGGCACCGCGATCGTGCCTTCCTTCGGAATCACGAACTCGACGTTCGCGTTGTCCTTGTACTTCGCGCGATACGCGTCGAAGTCGTAGTCGAGCAGGATCGGAATCTCACCCGACAGCACGCGCGCATACGCGGTTTGCTTCGGCACGATCGGTGCGTTCGACTTCAGCTTCCTGAACCAGTCGAGTGCCGGCTTGAAGTTGTCGAGGCTGCCGCCGAGCGCCTGGTTCACCGCGACCGCGCCCGCATAGCCGACGAACGCACTCGACGGATCGAGATAGCCGACCATGCCCTTGTATTCCGGCTTCAGCAGATCGGCCCACGAGCGCGGCACCGGCTTGCCGTCGAGCGCGTCCTTGTTCACGAAGAAGCCGAGCGTGCCCGAGTGGATCGCGAACCAGTAGCCTTGCGGGTCCTTCAGGTTCGCGGGGATGTCGTTCCAGTGTGCGGGCTTGTACGGCGCGATCACGCCCTTGTCCTTCGCCTGGAACGCCGACGACACGCCGAGGTAGACGACGTCCGCGACCGGGCTCTTCTGCTCGGCGATCAGCTGCGCGATCGACTGGCCCGAGTTCTTGTTGTCGAACGGCACGCGGATGCCGGTCTTCTGCTTGATCGCCGCGATCTGCGCGGCCCAGTCGGCCCATTCGGGCGGGCAGTTGTAGCAGATCGCCGTTTCGTCGGCGTGGGCGGCGGGCGCGCCGGCGATGAGCGCGGCGCAGGCGAGCGGCGCGGCAAGCGCGCGCAGCAGCGAGGTCAGGCGAAAGGACACGGTAGGTCTCCGGGCGAGGGTGAGGCGCTGGTGTGGTGGTGTGCGTGTGTGGCGGCGCGGCGCGTGTTCAGGCCTTGCGCAATTGCAGGTCGGTGGCCGGCGGGGCGACCGTCGCGCCGTCGCGCACCACGTGCGGCAGGATCAGCGACGTGCGTTCGATCGCTGCGCCGCCGATGCATTCGACGAGACGCTGCCATGCGTGGCGGCCGATGTCGCGGTTCGGCGTCGCGACGCTCGCGAGCGGCGGCGCGAGCAGTTCGCCGATCGCGATCCCGTCGAAGCCGAGCACCGACAGGTCGTCCGGGATCGAGAAGCCCGCGCGGCGCAGGCCGCGCATCACGACCATCGCGAGCAGGTCGTTGCTGCAGAAAAGGGCGGTCGGCCGCGTCGCGTGCGCGGTGAGATGCGCGAGCACCGCATCGGGCAGCTCGGGTGCGTTGAAGTCGACTTCGACCGGCGGCAGCGTGGCGACGCCGCTTTCCGCGAGTGCCTGCGCATAACCGAGATGACGCTGCCGTGCGCGATCCGACGCGGCGAGCGAGCCGGCCAGCATCAGCACGCGGCGGTGACCGCGCGCGGTCAGCAGCCGCACGCCGTCGTAGGCGGCGCGGCGGTTGTCGACCGACACCGACGGGCGGCGCTGCGTGTCGTTGTGCATCAGCACGTAGTGCGGGCCGTCGCGATCGAGCATGTCGAGCAGCGGGTGCGTGTCCGCGTCGGCGACGGTAAGGATCAGCCCTTCGACGCGCTGCTCGCGCAGCGTCTCGATCGCGTGACGCTCGCGCGCCGCGTCGTATTCGGTCGTCATCAGGATCAGCTTGAAGCCGGCCGCGGTCGCGAGCTCGTCGATGCCTAGCAGGCAGTCGGCGAACACGGGGTTCGACAACGTCGGCACGACGACGCCGACGAGGCGCGTGCGCTCGCCGCGCAATTGCCGGCCGAGCGGGCTCGGGCGAAACTGCAGCGTGTCGATCGCGGTGCGGATGGTTTGCAGCGTGGCGGGGCTGACGGTATGCGGGGCATTGATCGCGCGCGAGACGGTGGCGATCGAGAAGCCCGCGAGGGCAGCGACGTCCTTGATGGTCGAGGTCATGAAGTCATGCGATGTAAACGTTTTCGGCCGGAAAATTATCGAAAACGTTTGTGACTTCGCGATGACGCAAGCGACGCTTGTTTCGCAAAAAGCACGATACAAACGTCTGACGGATAGATCCGTCGGACGACGCGGACTCGATTGTATCGGGGATGTTGCGGCGCGGGAGGAAATCGTTGGCGGCGGTGTGCCGGCGTCGATGACGAATGATGATGCCGGGCAGCGGTGGGGGGGGGGGGCGCGATGCGGTGCCGCAGAATAAGGGAACGCATGCGCAAGCAATGGTAGAATCGCGTCCGCCCTCTTGCCGGGGTGATGAAATTGGTAAACATAGCGGACTTAAACGATTGAGTGCCCGCCCGGAAACGGTCGGTGCAGAACCCTTCAAATTCGGCGAAACCCCTGATGCGCGCATCGAGGCAACGCCGAGCCAAGCCTCGCGGTATCCGCGAGGAAGGTGTAGAGACTAGACGGGGGGCGCCTAAGGCGCACGGGCAGCAAGTACGCCCGCGCGCGACGGCGAAGGCATAGTCCAGCGCACGAACGGCATCGCGCACGCGACGCCGGCTTTGAAAGAAGCAGTGTGACGAAAATCCGCCGCCTTAATTGGCTTGCCGGTTCAAGTCCGGTCCCCGGCACCACGATCGCTTTCAGCGCGATTCGATGAAGGCACGAAAGCCCGCGAGAAGCCCAGCACTCGCGGGTTTTTTTTGCGGCGTGGCATCGGATGCGTTTGCCGCCGACCGAACGACGAAGCCACCGTCATCAGCGACTCGTCGAATGGACCGGCAGGGCGGTCTCCGGCGGTCTCCGGCGGCGTCACGGCGAGTCATCACAGGCGCGTGGTGGAACTCGCACTTCCTGACGAAGCTGCAAGCCCAACCACGAAAACGTCGCACCAGGAAGTGACGCGATGTCTATGAATCACACCTTTCGCGCATGAAGGTCAGGTTGCGCGTGCGCGACGTGTCGATGCGAAAGCGCGTCACCTCGTTACCCGAGCGTTCCACCGTCAAGACGCCGCGCATGACGGCCAGCTGACCGGCAGGGTCGAACGTGAAAATGTCGTCGGCTACAGGCTCCAGCCGGTAGCCGACACTGCCGGCGACGCCGTGCATGGTCAGGGTGAGTTCACCGTTCGTCACGGCGATCGTCGCACGTGCCGCGGCATCGTGACCGTGATACGTGCCCGCCAGACCTGCCGACGCATCGGAGCGCGATGGTGCGTGATCAGGCAGGCGCTCGAGCGTCTCCGCGTGACCGCAGTCCACCAGCTCGATCGCCGTTACGCGTGCCGCTGCCGTCGACGCGCAAGGTTTGATCAGCAGCGTTCCTCCTGTTCCTTCGTCGACCCGCAATCCGGCCTCCGTCTCGATGAGCGGCAGGGGCATCTGTTGGACGTTATGAAAGCTCGCGTTGATTTGCCCGTCGTGATCGCCGATCACGCAATACGTCCCGGACGCACGCGAGTGGTACTTGCCGAGCAAGGTTTCGTGCCCGGCAGTTTGCAAGGGCGCGGCAGGCTTCGCGCCAAGGATGGCATCGCCCAGCACGATATCGACTATCTGCGTAGCCAGTTCAACCACATTGGCTGCCGCGCCGTTGGTGAGAATGATGACGTCCAGTGCGTGCTTGGCCACGGTCAACATCTGACAGGTGCCGCCGAACACACCGCCGGCATGGTGCAGCAACTCCACGTCGCGATGCGGAGTGAGCATCAGCCCGAGGGTGTAGACGCCTTCCGCACCGCTCGAATAGCGCGGTTTGGTCAGCATCTGGCGCCAGCTTGCTTCGCTGCCGACACGCTTGGGGCCGCGCAGATGCGCGAGCCAGCGCAGCATGTCGTCGACCGTCGACACGATCCCGCCTTCACCGAGCACTTCCCACGTCGGAAAGAGGCCGCGCGTGTATCCGCCATTTCCATCCGGCACATGCTGGGTCGCCATGCGCGGACGGATGCGCATGTCGTCGGCGACCGACTCCGTGTCGACCATGCCGATCACATCGAAGATGCGTTTCTTCAGGAACGTCTCGAAGGGGATTCCGCTGACCCGCTCGATCGCGAGCGACAGCAGGTGATAGCCGCCGTTGCAGTAGATCATCCGCTCGCCCGGCGGGAAATTGACGTCGCGTTGCCGGATTTCGGCCGCCAGCGCGCCGCCACGCGGCAGCGTCGCGACGCCTTGCGCGAGCAGCGCGAGGTCGAGATAGCAGCGGTAGCCTCCTGTATGCGTCATCAGCTGGCGCAAGCTGGGGTCGCCTGCCAGCAGCGGCAGTTCAGGCAGGTACGTGCGAATCCCGGCGTCGATGTCGAGCTTGCCGTCTTCGGCAAGCAGGAGCGCGGCGAGGCAGGTGAAGTGTTTGCTGGTCGAGCCGATGCGCAAGCGTGTGGCCGGCGTATTGGCTACGCCGTGTTCCAGGCTTGCCATGCCGAAGCCTCGCCGGTAGAGGACTTCGCCTCGATGTGCGACGGCCACGACGAGGCCGGGTTCATCGCACTTGTTGAAACGTTCGAACAGGGAATCCAGTTGCTTGACGATGTCGTGCGATTCTTGTGTCATTTTCAGGTATCCCTATGATTTAGAACGGAACGGTAAGCGCCGCGCCGATCGTGCGGGGCTGGATCACGCTGACGAGAGCCGGACCGCCCATCGGTATCAGCGAAGTACCGGCGGCGATCAGGGCGCGGCGGTCGAGCAGGTTGCGAACATAGAACGCCAGGCTGAACTTCTTGAAGTCCACGCCTGCTTGCAAGTCCGTGATCGCGTAGCCTGGCAACGGGTAATCCGGCCGGCCCGAGCTGGCGTCGAACCCGCTATGACGTCGACCGACAAATCGCTGGGTAATACCGGCATACGACGGATAGCCGTGTGCGGTGAACAGATAGGTGCCCGAGAGCGTCGCGGAGACCTTGGCCGAGTTCGGCAATGGCGCGCCCGCCGTCGTACCCGCGCTCGCATTGCCGGACGTCAGGCTGGCGTCGATGAGCGACAGGTTCGCACTGAAGTGCCAGTGCGGGTCGGGACGGAACGTGCCGGAGAACTCCAGGCCCTTGATTCGCGCGTTGCCGGCGTTGATGACCTGGTTGACGCCATCGACGGTGCCGAGCTGCTGGATATTCTTCCACTCGATGTCGTAGACAGACGTCTCCAGCGACAGCCGCTTGTCGAGCAGGTCGGCCTTGTAGCCCGCCTCATAGCTCCACAGCGTGTCGGGCGCGAAGGTGGCGCTACCCGCCGCGCGCATGCCGGTGAGTGGATCGATCAGCAGTGCATTCGGGCCACCGGGCCGGTATCCGCTGGCGATGCGGACATACGCATTGCTGTTGGGGGTCAGCGCATAGCGCGCGGTAAACATGTAGGTCTTGCTGGTGTCCGACGACGGTGCCGAGACGGTCTGCGTCGGGCCGGCGAGCGTACCGGAGGTCGTCTGATCGTAGGTCTGGGTGTTGTGGGCGATCCGGACGCCGCCGGTCAGCGAAAGGCGCGGCGTGAGGTGATAGGTCAGGTCGCCGTATGCCGCGTACTCGTTGTACGTGCTGGGCGCCTGGATCTCCGACAGGTTCGGGCCGGGCGAGCCATCGGGCAAGGTCGTCAGAAAGCCCTCGCTCAAATTGCTGCGCTCGTGCGTATAGAAGAGTCCGGCCAGCCACTCGAGTCGCTGGTTGCCCGGCGACGTCAGGCGAAACTCCTGGGTCACCTTGTTCGTGGTGGCGACATTCCTGGCGACCACCGAACCCAGGTCCAGCCCCTGGGCCGCAAATAGCGGCCCATATACGCCGGTCAGGTCTTGCGGCGCGCTCGAGTTGATCCTTTGATACGACGTGATCGAGTTCAGGCGCGCCCAGCCGAGTTCGTATTCAACCCCGGCCGAATAGAGCTGGATGTTTTGGTGAAACGGCTGCAGCGCGAACTGTCGCGTTGTCAGGTCACCCCAGACCGGCTGCCCGTTGGTGCCATATTCAACGTAGTTCGGACCGTTGCGATTGATGTTTTGCGAGAGGGCGGTCAACCGGACCGTCAAATCCCGGGTCGGCGTCAGCAGCAACGACGCGCGGGCACCGTAGGTGTCGCCGCGATCGATGTGGGAGTCTGCCTTGGGGCCCACCGCGTCGACATAGCCGCCGTCGTGCTGGCCGAACACGGAGACGCGCAGCGCGGCAACGTCGGTCTTCAGCGGGATATTCAACGTTGCGTTGGCCGTCCCGCTCACACCGCCATGCGCGGTTCCCGACACGCCGGTGCCGACCTGCCCGGAAAACTGCCCCGAGTCCGGTTCGTTGGTCACGTATTTCAGCAGGCCGCCCATCGCACCCGCGCCATACAACGTGCCCTGCGGACCTCGCAGGATTTCCACGTGATTGAGGTCGAGCAGGCTCATGTCGAGCGCGAACGTTGCACTCTGGGAAAACAAGGTGCTGCCGCCGAACGCGACGTCGTCGACATACATGCCGACCGTCGGCCCTGTCTGAATACCCGTCGTCACGCCGCGGATACTGACTTGGCCCGACCCGCTGCCGCCACTGGCGTTCAAGTCGACACCCGGCTCCGCAGAGAGATAGTCGGACATCGTTTTCGCGCCGCTCTTCTGCAGTTCGTCGGCCGACAGTACATTGACCTGCATGGGTACTTCGCGAGCCGGTTCACGTCGGCGTGTCGCGGTCACCACGACGGTATTGAGCGTCGCGCCATCCTTGCCTTGCGCTTTCGACGTTTCCGCTGCAGGAGCATTCGGCACCGCGGCGTTGGGCGCCGCGGCAGGCGTCGCAGCGGATGCCGCATCGGGCGCGGCGATCTGCCGAGTCTGCACGGGCGTTTGCGCCTGTTCCTGCGCGTGCACGCCCAACGATGCCAACCCGAATACCGGTCCGACGAAGAGGGGGGCGTAACGCCCGCCGCGCCGCAGCGGTAACGTTGCCGAAACCGCCGGGTGCTTCGTCCGGTTTTTTGTCTTCACCATTGTCTCCTCCTGATTTTGCAATCGACTGAACGCGATGCCGTGTAGCGCAACTCAGGGTGAACGGTAAGTGCCGGTTATTTCTGGTTCATGTGGCGTTTGTATCGTTGGTGATACAAACGATCGGTGAGCGTGAAGGGCAGCCAGGCGGGCAGACGAGGTGGACGCGGGACGCAGACTTGTTTCGGGTTTGCAATAAAGGGCACACATGGGCCCTACATTCACGGGCGATAATCGAAGCCATCGCTCGCTGTCGGCCACGACCATGCACAGACCCCGCTTCGATTCAGCTTTCTATCGCCTGTTCTTCGTGATGATCTCGATCATCCTCGTGATGCAGATCAGTGCCGGCCTGCTGCTCTTCAAGCTCTACAGCACCGCTCCCTTCAAGCCGCCTCCGGGGATGAGTGCTTCGCTGCAGTGGGGCGCCGCCGTGATGATCCAGGTGCTGCCGGCGCTGATCTCGTCCTGGATCGGCGCGCGCATGCTGGCCGCCCCGTTCCGCACGCTGACCGTCGGTGCGGCTGAACTGTCGAGGAATATCGATGCGCCGCCCATCAAGGAAATCGGCCCTGTCGAGGCACGTCAGGCCGCCAGCGTGTTCAACACGATGCAGGCGTCGCTGCGGCGGCAAATGAGCGAGCGCAACCGCTTTCTCGCCGCCGTGTCGCACGATCTGCGCACGCCGCTGACGCGCATGAAGCTGCGCCTTCGATCTGCTCAGGATGTCGAATTGAGTGACCGTCTCAGAGACGATATCGACGAGATGACACAGCTTCTGGAGGCGACCCTGTCGTTTCTGCGCAATGAAGAGGTGGTCGAGGAATTCAGTCCGGTCGATATCAATGCACTGGTGGATGCCATCGCGGAAGATGCTGCCGAACACGGTCAGAAGGTGACGATCAGCGGTGAGGTGCCGCCGATCTCGGCACAACCGCTTGGCCTCAAACGCTGCCTGACGAATCTGGTTGCCAACGCGATTCGATACGGTGAAGACGCACACATCCGCCTGATCGACGCACCGTCGTGCGTGCGTATCCAGATCGTCGATCACGGCCCGGGCATACCGGAGTCGCAACTGGAGCGGGCGCTGGAGCCGTTCTACCGGGTGGAGAGTTCGCGCAACAGGAACACGGGCGGGACGGGGCTTGGCCTTGCCATCGCGAACGACGTCGTGAAGCGTCACGGCGGGGAACTGGTGTTGCGCAACGGTCCGGAAGGCGGTCTGGTGGCACAGGTCACGTTACCGTGTCGATAGGAGGGGCTCGGAGCAACCGTTGGCACTGCTCTGTTTCACGCTTGATACAGATTGCTCACAAAGCGGAAATAGCGCGTGCTTATAGTCGTTCCACCCCCTTCAATCCCTTTCGGCAGACCTCGTCATGAAGATATATACGGCTCAGCTTTCGACCGAAACCAATACGTTCGCTCCGTGCCCGACCGGATGGGGCGGCTTCGAGGAGTTCACCATCTTTCATGGCGACGCGAGTGTGCGCGAGCCCGATGGCATGGGGCATGTGCTCGCGGAAGTGCGGCGCCTCGCGGAGGGTGACAGTCACGACATCGTTGAAGGTCTGTGTGCCGAAGCCCAGCCGTCCGGCCGCACGATTCGTGCGGTCTACGAGTCCCTGAGAGACGAGATCCTCGATGGCGTGAAAGCCGCATTGCCGCTGGATGCCGTGATTCTGCTGCTGCACGGTGCGATGGTCGCAGAGGGTTACGACGATTGTGAAGGCGATCTGCTCGCCGGCGTTCGCGCCATTGTCGGCCCGGACGTTCCCATCTCGGTCACGCTCGACCCGCACTGTCATTTCACGCAACTGATGAAGGCGTCTGCAGATGTCCTGATCGCTTACAAGGAGTATCCGCATGTCGACGCCATCGATCGGGCGCGCGAGGCCTATCGGCTGGCGCTCGAAATGGCGGCCGGACGCATCCGTCCGACGACCGGCGTGTTCGACTGCCGGATGGTCGGTGCGTGGCATACCACCAGCGAACCGATGGCGGGGTTCGTTCGGCGCATGCAGTCGTTCGAAGGGCGCGACGGCGTGCTGTCGGTGTCGCTCGGCCACGGGTTCCCATGGGGCGACGTGCCGGAAGCCGGCGCGAAACTCTGGGTCGTGACGGACAACGATCTCGCCAAGGCCGACGCGCTGGCGGCGCAACTGGCGCGCGAGTTCTGGGAACTGCGCGACGCGACACGCCCCGCATGGCTCGATATCGATTCCGGACTGGATCGTGCGCTGGCGATCGAAGGCGGCCCGGTCGTGCTGGCGGATGTCGCGGACAATCCCGGCGGTGGCGCGCCGTGCGACAGCACGTTCATTTTGCGTCGCGTGGTCGAGCGACGGATTGCCAATGTTGCGATCGGGTGCTTCTGGGATCTCGGTGCCATCCAGATCTGCAAGGACGCGGGTGTCGGGGCCACGCTGGATCTGCGCATCGGTGGTAAGTGCAGTGTGTACTCCGGGGACCCGGTGGACCTGCGCGTCACGGTACGCAGCGTGGTGGAGCAGCATACGCAAAGCATCATGGGTCTCGAGCAACCGCTTGGCCGGGCGGTGTGGGTAGAAGCGGACAACGGGCTCGACATCGCGCTGATCTCGGTTCGCACCCAGGTGCTGGGCGTGGACGCCTTCACGGGCCTCGGCATCGACTTCGCCGGCAAGAAGCTGGTGGTCGTGAAATCGACGCAGCATTTTCAAACCGATTTCGCCCCGCGTTCGAAGGCCATCTTTCATATCGCCGCACCAGGCGCGCTCACGATGGATTTTGCGGGACTGGACTATCGGCATCGTGATCTCAACTACTGGCCGCGCGTGTCGAATCCGTTTGCGTCAGCGATGTGAATACATGCCGGCGCTGTTCGGCGCCGGCACGTATCAGGCGTCGGCGTGCACCCGTGTGAAGGCCAGATGTCGGGTACGCGCGGTATCGACGCGAAAGCCGGTGATGTTGTCGCGCGTTGCGTCGCGCGACAACGTGACGATGCCGGTCATGATGTCCATTGGATCGACCGGCACCAGTTCGAAAGCATCGTGGGCCAGCGGCGTGAGGCGGTAGTCGCAATGGCCTACCGTGCCGCGCATGCGAAGCATGAATGTGTCGTTGTCGAGCCGAATGATCGCGCGGGCATCGGCGTCGTGGCTTGCGAATGTGCCGGACATCGCGGCGGCGAGATGCGGCGTCATCGCGGGCGCTTCGCCGAGGCGTTCGAACGCTTCGACGTGGCCGCAGTGCACGATGCGCAGGCTGGAGAGATCGTTCGGTGTGCAAGACGATCCCCACCGTAACGCCAACGACCCGTCGCCGCTCGCGTCGACCTGGACGTCGTTCAGGTCATCGGCGCTGTCGTAGAGCGTCATCGAGGGCCTGGGGCAGAGCGGGCCCGTCAGCACCAGGGCGCCTTCATGATCTTCTAGTGCATACACGGCGCCGGTGCTGGACGACCGGTAGCTGCCGAGGCGTGCCATATGGTCGGCGGCGCGCGCCGCGACAGCCGGGCCATCGCGACCAAGCTCGTCCGCCAGCACGATGTCGACGACACGCTTCGACAGTTCGAGCGGTGCGTCGAGCGCGCCGTTGCTGAGCAATACGACGTCAAGTCCGTGCGCCACCGACACCAGCATCTGGCAAGTTCCGCCGACGACGCCACCGGCGTGGTGTATCAGCTCGACACCTCGATAGAGGCTCTGCGTGAGACCGAGCGAGTATTGGCTGCGTTGACCGCTGGAGAATACGGGCAACGCCAGCATCTGAAGCCAGGTATTGTCGTTGCCGACTATCTTGTTACCGCATCGCAGGTGCGCGGTCCATCTCAGCATGTCGTCGACGGTCGAGACGATCGAGCCTTCGCCCAGCAGTTCCCACGACGGAAAGATTCCGCGCCGGTATCCACCCTTGCTGTCAGGAACATGCATCGTCGCGATGCCGCGCTCGATCGTCATGTCGTTGGTTATGCACGCGGTGTCGTGCATGAGCAGGGGGGCGAAGATATGGGTCGCGAGGAATGCGTCGAAGCGCATCCCGCTCGCACGTTCAACGGCGAGCGAAAGCAGGTGATAGCCGCCGTTCGAATACATCATGCGTTCTCCCGGCGGAAAATTTTCGCCGCGCTGACGTTGCTGCGCGGCCAGGAGCGCGCCATGCGGCGACATGGCGAGACCCTGCGTCAGCAGTGCGAGGTCCAGTGCGCATCGCTGCCCGCCGCGATGCGACATCAACTGCCGCAGCGTCGGTCGGCCTGCGGCCGGCGGCAGCGCCGGCAGGTACGTGCCGATCGGGGCGTCGGCGTCGAGCGCGCCGCGCTCGGACAGGAGCAGCACGGCGAGGCAAGTGACATGCTTGCTGACCGAACCGATGCGCATGCGTGTGGCCGGTGTGTTGGCGATGCCGTGTTCGAGGCTGGCCATGCCGAAACCGCGCCGATACAGCAACTGGCCGCGATGGACGATGCCGGCGATCAATCCGGGTGCATCGGCGCGGTGATAGGGCGCGAACAGCGCGTCGAGCTGCGTCGTCGTGGCGGATGAATCCGAAGTCATCGTGATAGCTCAGCGAGAGGGGGCAGGGGCGCCCGCGTGGTCCCAGACTTGGGGCGGGCAGTGCAGCAGGCCGTCGATGTAGGCGACACCCGGCTCGCGATCGCGTGCGAGGAAGATCGGTCCGTCGAGATCGACGTGATCGCACTGTTGTCCGAGCAGAAACGCGGGGGCGATCGCCAGCGAGGTGCCTGCCATGCAACCGACCATCACGGACAAGCCGGCTGCGCGTACGCGCACGGCGAGGTCGAATGCGCGCGTCAGGCCGCCGCATTTGTCGAGCTTGAGGTTGACGATGTCGTAGCGCCGCGCGACGGCGGACAGGTCGCCGAGATCCTGAAACGATTCGTCGGCCGCAAGGGGGATTGGACAATCGATATGTTCGAGACAGGCGTCCGCGCCGATCGCAAACGGCTGTTCGAGCATGTAGACGTCAAGCTGTTGCAGCACCGGGATCATCGCGTCGAAGTGCGCGCGCGACCAGCCCTGATTCGCGTCGACGGCGAGCGGTATTTCCGGGTGGACCTCACGGATTGCGGAGAGGCGCGCGGCGTCGGCGGCGCCGCCGTCCAGCTTGACCTTCAGTGCCCGTGCGTGGGGCAGTCGCTGCGCGGCCCCGGCCATTGCATTGGGCGTATCCACGCCGATCGTCATCGTGGTCCGCAACGGGCGCGGCGCGCAGAGGCCCGCGATGCGCCAGACAGGCATGGCTAGCTGTTGTGATTCGAGCGCCCACAACGCCGCGTCGACCGCATTGCGAGCGCCGCCGGGCGGCAAGATGTCGAGCAACTGCGCGCGCGTGACCCCCGCTTCTATCGACGCCCGGACGCTTTCGATTTGCGCGGCGATGGATTCGGGTGTTTCACCCAGGTAAAAGACCCCGGATGCTTCGCCGTGGCCGGCGTGGTGTCCGTCGTCGACGGTAACACTCACGACGCGAGCGGCATCGATGACGTGGCCGGTGATATGGAACAGAGTGGCCAACGGCCAGCGTTCGATACGCAGCGAGAGTGAGAGCGTGCGGGGTGACATGGGAGAGGGAGGAAGAAGGGAATTACGCATAGCGTTCGATTGCCTCGCGGACACCACGGCCAGCCGCACGCATCAACATGCAGGCCGCAAAGAAGCCGAACGCCGCCACGCAGACGATCGACCACAGCAAGCCCTGGCTGAACGCGTGCAGACGATCTGACATGAAACCAATGAACACGGGGCTGCCGGACTGCACGACGATCGACGTCAGGGCGCCGATCGCCGCCACGCGCGAGCGCAGGTGGGCAGGGCAGATGTTCTGCATGATGGTGGGAAACAGAACCATGCCTGCGACCATGCAGGCGAGCTGTGCGCCGAAGAGCGTGTAGACCGGCGTAAGCGAGCCCACTGCCAGATAGAGGAACGATAGGCCACCGGCGACCAGCGCGCCACATTCACAGACACGCAGCGGCGCGAGCACGCCGAAGCGCGCTCTCATGCGGCCGGCAACGAGTCCGCTGAGCACGCAACCCGCGATACCACCGGCCATCGCCGCCACGCCCATGCCGCCGCCGGCTTCAGCCGGCGTAGCGCCGAAGGTTCGCACCGCCACGACCGGCATCCATGTCGCGACACCGCCGAACGACAGGTTGACCAGTCCGATGGCACCGAAGAACTTGGCCATCATGACGGCTTCGCGCCGGAAGTAGACCGGTGCGGACGGCAGCGGCGCGGAAGTCCGGTGACGCGTTGCGGATGCTTCCGTGTCGCCGTGCTTTCCGGGTCGGATGAGCAGCACCAGCACGGCCAGCACGGGGGCAGGCAGCGCAACGGCAAAGAACGCGAGCCGCCACGGCGCCAGATCGGCGAGGCCGGCCGGCAACGCGCCGTGCACCTCGGCGATGCCGTGCATCAGTGCGCCGCCGAGCGCCATCCCCGCACCTGCGCCCAGCAGGTTGGCGAGCGCGAAGATCGCATTGGCGAGCACGCGCTGGCGGGCAGGGAAGAGGTCGGGAATCAGGCCGTAGATCACCGGCACCAGTCCGGCTTCGCCGATCCCCAGCCCGACGGTGGCGATGAACAACTGCCAGAAGTGGGTGGTCACGCCGCAGATCGCAGTGGCAGCGCTCCAGACGAGGACACACGCGACCAGCACCACACGGCGATCCACGCGGTCGGCGACCCAGCCGATCGGCAACGAGGCCACGCCCGCGAACAGCGCGATGCCTGCGCCTTGCATCAGGCCGATCTGCGTGTCGGTCAGCCCGAAATCGTGGCGGATGGGCTCCGTCAGCAGGATCAGCATCTGACGGTCGACGAAGGCGAAGAACGCCACGATCACGAGAATCGCCAGGCCGAACCACGCGAGTGGTCCGGCGGGTGAATCCGATGGCGGGCTTGGGGCCGCCACGGGGGCGAGCAAATCGGGGTTGGAGTCGAACATGAGGGCTCCGTGATGAGAAGGCGGTTACTGCATGAACTGCTCGTTGCCCACGAGCCCGATGCGGTTCGCGCCGAGCCGCTGCGCGGACGCCATGACCATGGCGACGGCGCGGTAAGGCGCCGCCTTGTCGGGCCGCAAATGCAGTTCCGTCGGTGCGGGGTTGGCGGCGACGTCGTGCAAGCGCGTTTCCAGTTGCTCGCGCGAACCCAGCGTCTCGCCATTCCACGCGATGGTGCCGTCGGCCGCGATATCGATCTGCACCACCGGCGGTGTCTGCGGTTGCGACGGCGGCGTGTCGGTCGGCATGTCCAGCTTGACCGCGTTCGTCTGGATGGGAATGGTGAGGATCAGCATGATGAGCAGGACCAGCATCACGTCGATGAGCGGTGTGGTGTTGATCTCGATCATCACGTCGGCTTCGTCGGCGTTGCCGGTGGGCATCGTCATAGCCATCTCGGGTCTCCTTGTCGGTATGGAGGGATCATTGGCGCGGCGGCGGTTCGGTGATGAAGTCGACCTTGACGATGCCCGCCCGCTGGCAGGCAAACACGACGCGGCCGATGGCGGCGTAGCGCGCGTCGAGATCGCCGCGGATGTGGACTTCGGGTTGCGGCGATTGCGCCGCGACCGCCTTGAGCTTCTCGACGAGCGTTGCCGCGTCGGGTACGCGCCGTTCGTCCCAGAACACGTCGCCTTCTTTCGTCACGGCGAGAATCACGTTCTGCGGGGTCGTTTGCAGCGGCTGCACGGCTTCCTTGGGCAGCGTGACCGGCACGGTGTGCGATACCACCGGAATCGTGATGAGGAAGATGATCAGCAGCACCAGCATCACGTCGACCAGTGGCGTCGTGTTGATGGACGACATGGTCTCGTCGTGCTCGGCGCCGTCGCGGGGGCCTACGGTCATGGCCATGGCTTACCCCACGCGGGTGAGGGCAGCGGCCTTGGTCGCGGCGGCGGCCCCGGCCGTGGTCGTACCGGTCAGGATGACGATGTGCAATTCCGTCGAAAACCCGCGCACGCGCTCCATCACCGCCTTGTTGCGGCGCACGAGCCAGTTGTAGCCGAGCACGGCGGGCACTGCGACAGCCAGGCCGATCGCGGTCATGATCAGCGCTTCGCCGACCGGCCCCGCGACCTTGTCGATGGAAGCCTGGCCCGCGATGCCGATGGCCGTCAGCGCGTGATAGATGCCCCAAACCGTGCCGAACAGGCCAATGAACGGCGCGGTCGACCCGACGGTGCCGAGAAATGCGAGGCCGTCCTGCAGGCGGCTCGAGACGGACGTGGTCGCCCGCTCGATGGCCGCCGCGACCCAATCGTTGAGGTCGACCTGTTCGACCAGCGCGCCTTCGTGATGATCGAATGCCGCGAGACCTGCTTCGGCGATGAAGCGGAACGGACTGCCGGCGTCCAGTTTCTTCGTGCCTTCGCCGAGACTGCCCGCTTTCCAGAAACCCGTCTCTGCCGCCTTCGCGCGGCGCAGCACACGCGCTTGCTCGAGCAGTTTCGCAACGATGATGTACCAGCTGCCCATGGACATGACGACCAGAATGAGCAGCGTGCCTCGTGCGATGAAATCGCCGCCCTTCCAGAGCGCATCGAGGCCGTAGGGATTCGTTACCGTGTCGGTGGCGGCGTGGGCGGCGCTGGCCGCGAAGAACAGAGCCGTCACCAGGGCGGCCTTGCGGGTACGGTTGATCATGAATGTCTCCTGAAATGCGTTGGCAGGTAGAAAAGGAACGGCTGTCGAGCGCAGCCTCAATCGAGCTTGAAAGAGAAGGGCACTTGCACGCGGACTTCCTCGCCCTGGGCGACGCAGTGGAACTGCCGCACGGCGTTTTCCGCGGCCCTGTCGAGAACGGGCGCGGCTGACTGGGTCACGCTCAGGTCCTTGACGTTGCCGTCGGTGCCGACCACGAACGTCACGACGACGTCGCCGGTCAGGTTGTCCTTGAGCGCTTCACGCGGATAGCGAATGGCGGCGCGGACCTGCGTCGAGTTGGGACACACCACGCCGACGCTCGTCGACACCGGCGCTGCAGCGGCGGGCGGTGCCGGCGGCGCGACGGGGGCCGACGGCGCGGGCGTGGTCGACTGCGTGGTGATCGCGTTCTGCGACGGGGGCGCCGCAACGCGCACTTCCGGGGGCGGCACGAACGGCGGCGGTGGCGCGACGTGCTTCGGCGGCGGCGGTGCGATCTGCTTCGGCGGTGGTGGTGGAGGGGGCGGCGGCTTGATCTCTTCGATGATTCGCGTCTCGATCGGCTGACGAATCACGTCCACGACTTTCGTCGCGAGACCGGTAAGCAATGCGTAGACGATCGCCGCGTGCAATCCGACCACGAAGGCGATGCCGCCAATGCGCCGGACAGGTGGCTTGGGTTGTGCGTAGTTCATGTCCCGCGTGTCTCCTGCCTCGATATGACCTGGGAGCCACGTTAAGACCCGGG
Organism: Burkholderia sp. Ac-20345; assembly: GCF_017104825.1. Lineage (NCBI taxonomy): Bacteria > Pseudomonadati > Pseudomonadota > Betaproteobacteria > Burkholderiales > Burkholderiaceae > Burkholderia > Burkholderia sp. Ac-20345. The sequence goes on from NZ_JAAGPO010000050.1 coordinate 34,552, forward strand.
CATTTCTGTTTCATATCGGCTTTGTATCCGCGCTGACACAAAGGCATTCCGGTTGGGCAAGGTTGCGGCAGGAGGCGCGAAGCGAGGCGGGGCGGCGAAGGCGGACGATGTTCAGCGACGTCTCTTCGGGAAAACACCGGGCGGGTTATCCATGATGCGAATGCTCATCAGGCGTCCCGATTTCTTCGGATGACCTTGTGGGGCAAGGTGCGGCGGCAATTATTTCAAGGCTGCAATAATTCGTGCAAAAAGCCCTTATATTGGCGGGCAATAATGAGTGTGGGGCACATCACACCGCCGCAACATCGGAGACAAGACGCCGTGAACAAAGCGATTCGTATTCTCGTCGTCGACGACGACTCGCAGATTCGCAGCCTGTTGTGCGACTGCCTTGCAGACTTCGGCATGACGACCGCGCAAGCCGGCACTGGCGCCGAAATGCATCTCGCGCTTGGCGAGGGCGGCTTCGATCTCGTGGTGCTCGACCTGATGCTGCCGGACGACGACGGCCTCAATCTCTGCCGCGAGATTCGCGCGACGTCGGAGATCCCATTGATCATCCTGACCGCGCGCGGCGAGATGACCGACCGGATCGTCGGGCTGGAACTGGGCGCCGACGACTATATCGTCAAGCCGTTCGAGCCGCGTGAACTGGTCGCGCGCATCCAGACGATCCTGCGTCGCGTGCGTGCGCAGACGCAAGGCCGCACGAGGGCGCAGGAGGAAAGCCGCTTCGCCGGATGGCGGCTTCACCAGATTGGCCGCCACCTGATTGCCGCCGACAACACGGTCATTCCGCTGTCGAACGCGGAATTTCGCTTGCTCAATGCGTTCCTCGCCGCGCCGGGGCGTGTGTTGAGCCGCGAATACCTGATGGATACCGCTCGCGGCAAGTCGATCGACACGTTCGATCGCAGCATCGACGTGCAGATATCACGCCTGCGTCACAAGCTGCGCGAGGACATCAAGGAGCCGCGCCTGATTCGCACGATTCGCGGGGAAGGCTACATGCTCGATGTCGGTCATCGTTAGGTATGCGTGCTGTTCATTGCCCTGATCGTGCACGGTTGTTGCGCATTGCCGAACGCGAACCACAGGTCGTCGTGATCTCTCGCAGGTCCGTGCATGCGTCGATCGGGCGGGCGCGGCATCCGGCCCGGCATCAGCTGTTTCCCGCTTCAGCGGCACGCCGCCGATATCGTCCGACGCATTCGGTATGCGGCCGCGGCGACACCTGCAAATTCCCGCCTGGACCCGGTTCGAAGCGGCACGGCCACGCATGTCCGCCCGCCGCGGCGGCCCCGCCCGCTGGTCGTCCGGTTCCAGACATGGCAAATCTGCTCACCGTGGTCGAGCGGGTTGGTCATCGACGTTCGCCGCCATAGGGCATAAATTTCCAAGGTTGACGTGCCTATCCGCACGCCAGCCCGCGCGCAGGCCGGCAACCGGCCGCGCGTTCCTAATCAGCGTGAGACACAATCGAGCGTGGAGACGACACGATGAGCCTGTCAGAGCCATTGCGTCTGCATGTGCCGGAGCCCACCGGGCGCCCGGGCTGCAAGACGGACTTTTCCTATCTGCATCTATCGCCGGCCGGCGCCGTTCGCCGCCCGCCGATCGACGTTGCCGCGGCGGACACCGCCGATCTCGCCCGCAGCCTAGTGCGCGTGCTCGACGACAGCGGCAAGGCCGTCGGCCCGTGGGCACCGGATCTCGACGATGCGCGGCTGATCGCCGGCCTGCGTGCGATGCTCAAGACCCGCATTTTCGACGCGCGCATGATGATCGCGCAGCGCCAGAAAAAAATCTCCTTCTACATGTTGAGCCTCGGCGAAGAGGCGATCGGCACCGCGCACGCGATGGCGCTGCGCGACGGCGACATGTGCTTCCCGACCTACCGCCAGCAGAGCATCCTGATCGCGCGCGACGTGCCGCTCGAACGGATGATCTGCCAGCTGATGTCGAACGAAGGCGACCCGCTGAAAGGCCGCCAGCTTCCCGTGATGTACTCGGACCGCGACGCGGGCTTCTTCTCCATCTCCGGCAACCTCGCGACCCAGTTCATCCAGGCTGTCGGCTGGGCGATGGCGTCGGCGATCAAGGGCGACACGAAGATCTCGTCCGCGTGGATCGGCGACGGCGCGACGGCGGAATCCGACTTCCACACCGCGCTCACGTTCGCGCACGTGTACCGCGCGCCGGTCGTGCTGAACGTCGTCAACAACCAGTGGGCGATCTCGACGTTCCAGGCGATCGCGGGCGGCGAAGGCACGACCTTCGCCGGGCGCGGCGTCGGCTGCGGGATCGCGTCGCTGCGCGTCGACGGCAACGACTTCCTCGCGATCTACGCGGCGTCGAGCTGGGCCGCCGAACGCGCGCGCCGCAACCTCGGCCCGACGCTGATCGAGTGGGTGACCTACCGTGCGGGCGCGCATTCGACGTCGGACGATCCGACCAAGTACCGGCCGAGCGACGACTGGTCCCATTTCCCGCTCGGCGATCCGATCGAGCGCTTCAAGCGCCACCTGATCGTCAAGGGCATCTGGTCGGACAGCGCGCACGAAGCGTTGACGGCCGAGCTCGAGGCCGAGGTGATCGCCGCGCAGAAGGAAGCGGAGAAATACGGCACGCTGGCCGACGACCGGATTCCGTCGCCGGCTTCGATGTTCGACGACGTGTACAAGGAGCTGCCGGCGCACCTGCGCCGTCAGCGCCAGGAACTGGGAGCGTGATCATGGCGCAACAAGAGACAGGCACGGCAGCGCAGCCGATGACGATGATCCAGGCGCTGCGCTCGGCGATGGACGTGATGCTCGGGCGCGACAGCGACGTGGTCGTGTTCGGGCAGGACGTCGGCTATTTCGGCGGCGTGTTCCGCTGTACAGAAGGACTGCAGAACAAATACGGCAAGTCGCGCGTGTTCGATGCGCCGATCTCCGAGAGCGGGATCGTCGGCGCGGCGGTGGGGATGGGCGCATACGGGCTGCGCCCGGTGTGCGAGATCCAGTTCGCCGATTATTTCTACCCGGCATCCGACCAGATCGTGTCGGAAGGCGCGCGGCTGCGCTATCGCTCGGCGGGCCAGTTCATCGCGCCGATGACGATCCGCATGCCCTGCGGCGGCGGCATCTACGGCGGCCAGACCCACAGCCAGAGCCCGGAGGCGATGTTCACGCAGGTGTGCGGGCTGCGCACGGTGATGCCGTCGAATCCGTACGACGCGAAAGGGCTCTTGATCGCGTCGATCGAGAACGACGATCCGGTGATCTTCCTCGAGCCGAAACGGCTGTACAACGGGCCGTTCGACGGCCATCACGACCGGCCGGTCACGTCGTGGCTCAAGCATCCGGCAAGCGCGGTGCCCGAGGGCTACTACACGGTGCCGCTCGATACGGCCGCCGTGGTGCGGCCCGGCAACGACGTGACGGTGCTGACCTACGGCACGACGGTGCACGTGTCGCTTGCCGCGGCCGAGGAGACGGGCATCGATGCGGAGGTGATCGACCTGCGCACGCTGTGGCCGCTCGACCTCGACACGATCGTCGCGTCGGTGCGCAAGACCGGGCGCTGCGTCGTGGTGCACGAGGCGACGCGCACCTGCGGCTACGGTGCGGAACTGGTGTCGCTGGTCCAGGAACATTGCTTCTACCACCTCGAGGCGCCGGTCGAGCGCACGACGGGCTGGGATACGCCGTATCCGCATGCGCAGGAATGGGCGTACTTTCCGGGCCCGGCCCGGGTCGGTGAAGCGTTGCGACGCGTGATGGAGGCGTGAGATGGGGATTCATGTCATCAAGATGCCGGATATCGGCGAAGGGATTGCCGAGGTCGAGCTGGTGGCCTGGCACGTGGAAGTCGGGCAGACGATCAAGGAAGACCAGCCGCTCGCGGATGTGATGACCGACAAGGCGGCGGTCGAGATTCCGTCGCCCGTGACGGGCAAGGTGATCGAGCTCGGCGGCCGGATCGGCGAGATGATGGCGGTCGGCAGCGAGCTGATTCGCCTCGAGGTCGAAGGCGACGGCAACCTGAAGGCCGGCGCACCGGTGCGAGAATCAAAGGTAGAAACCGCACCGGTCGCGGCAGCGCCGTCGAAGGCGGCGGCCGAGGCGTCGGCGGAATCGCAGGCAAAGCCTGCAGCAAGGCACGCCCCCGCGGAGCCGCGTCGTGCGAAGCACGCCGAGCACACGGAGCACGCAGAGCCGCCGCGCGCGGCGCTCGCGCCGGGCGAACGGCCGCTCGCGTCGCCGGCGGTACGCCAGCGCGCGTGGGACATGGGCATCGAGCTGCGCTATGTGCGCGGCACGGGTGAAGCAGGGCGGATCCTGCACGCGGATCTCGATGCGTTTGCACGCACCGGCAGCGGTGCGGCGCGCGGATCACGCGGTTCGCAAGCGCATGGCTACGACGAACGCAACGACGAAACCGACGTGCCGGTGATCGGCTTGCGGCGCGCGATCGCGCGCAAGATGCAGGAAGCGAAGCGCCGCATTCCGCACTTCAGCTACGTCGAGGAGATCGACGTTACCGAGCTCGAATCGCTGCGTACGGATCTGAACCGCCGCTACGGCGACACGCGCGGCAAGCTCACGCCGCTGCCGCTGCTGATCCGTGCGATGGTGATCGCGTTGCGCGACTTTCCGCAGATCAACGCGCGTTTCGACGACGAAGCGGGTGTCGTCACGCGCTACGGCGCGGTGCACATGGGCGTCGCGACGCAGACGGACGGCGGCCTCACGGTGCCCGTGCTGCGCCACGCCGAAGCGCGCGACGTGTGGTCGATTTCCGCTGAAATCGCGCGGCTCGCCGATGCGGTGCGCGCGAACCGCGCGCAGCGCGACGAGCTGAGCGGCTCGACGATCACGATCTCGAGCCTTGGCGCGCTCGGCGGCATCGTGTCGACGCCGGTCATCAATCATCCCGAGGTCGGCATCGTCGGCGTGAACCGGATCGTCGAGCGGCCGATGATCCGCGACGGCGCGGTTGTCGCGCGCAAGATGATGAACCTGTCGTCGTCGTTCGACCATCGCGTCGTCGACGGTGCGGACGCGGCCGAATTCATCCAGGCCGTGCGTGCGGTGCTCGAGCGCCCGGCACTGCTGTTCGTGGAGTGAGCGCGATGAAGAACGAACACACCACGCTGCTCGTGATCGGCGGCGGCCCGGGCGGCTACGTCGCCGCGATTCGCGCCGGCCAGCTCGGCATTCCGACCGTGCTCGTCGAGCGCGACCGGCTGGGCGGCACGTGCCTGAACATCGGCTGCATTCCGTCGAAGGCGCTGATCCACGTGGCCGACGCATTCGAACAGGCCCGCGGCCACGCGGGCGAGGGCGCGCTCGGGATTCGCGTGCGCACGCCCGAGATCGACATCGCGAAAAGCGTTGCATGGAAGGACGGTATCGTCGACCGGCTGACGCGCGGCGTCGGCGCGCTGCTCAAGAAGAACGGCGTGCGCGTGCTGCACGGCGACGCGCAGGTGGTCGACGGCAAAACCGTCGATGTCGTTGCCGGTGGCCACGCGACGCGCATCAGCTGCGAGCACCTGTTGCTCGCGACCGGCTCCGAACCGGTCGCGCTGCCGTCGATGCCGTTCGGCGGGCATGTCGTGTCGTCCACCGAAGCGCTGTCGCCCGCGACGCTGCCGAAGCGGCTGGTCGTCGTCGGGGCCGGGTATATCGGGCTCGAACTCGGAATCGTCTATCGCAAGCTCGGCGTCGACGTGAGCGTCGTCGAAGCGGCGGAGCGCGTGTTGCCCGCATACGATGCCGAACTCGCGCGGCCGGTTGCCGATTCGCTCGCGCGGCTGGGCGTGCGGCTGCTGCTCGGCCACAAGGTGCTCGGGCTCGCGGAGCACGGTGCGGTGCGCGTGCAGGCCGCCGACGGCGCGGAGCAGACGCTGCAGGCCGACCGCGTGCTGGTTGCGGTCGGCCGCCGGCCGCGCGTCGACGGCTTCGGGCTCGAGTCGCTGCCGCTCGATCGCAATGGCCACGCGCTGTGGATCGACGACGAGTGCCGGACGTCGATGCGCAACGTCTGGGCGATTGGCGACGTTGCCGGCGAGCCGATGCTCGCGCATCGCGCGATGGCGCAGGGCGAGATGGTGGCCGAGCTGATCGCCGGCAAGCGCCGCAAGTTCATGCCTGCGTCGATCCCGGCTGTGTGCTTCACCGATCCGGAGATCGTCACGGCCGGCTGGTCGCCGGACGACGCGCGTGCGGCCGATGTCGATTGCGTGAGCGCGTCGTTCCCGTTCGCGGCAAACGGGCGCGCGATGACGCTGCAGGCGACCGACGGCTTCGTGCGCGTCGTCGCGCGGCGCGACAACCACCTGATCGTCGGCTGGCAGGCGGTCGGGCGCGGCGTGTCGGAGCTGGCTGCCGCGTTCTCGCAGTCGCTGGAGATGGGCGCGCGGCTGGAGGACATCGGCGGCACGATCCATGCGCACCCGACGCTCGGCGAGGCGCTGCAGGAAGCCGCGCTGCGTGCACTCGGGCACGCGTTGCACGTCTGACGCGTACTACGCACGGCAAGAAGCCGCCGATGCGCGACGTGCGCATCGGCGGCTTTCCGTTTGCCGAGCCGGTTTTTGCACCGGCGCGTGCGCTGTTCGTCAGGACGGCGCGCGGAGGTCGGCGCGTTGCGCCGTCACCTCTCGATAGAACGCATCGATCGAATCGACCATCTGCGACAGCCCCGGCTGTTCGAGCGGATAGTGACCCGCGTTGTCCAGCATGACGACCTTCACCGGTACCTTCCGCACGCGCTGCAGGAACGGTTCGCTCAGGTGCAGCGGCGTCCAGCGGTCCGCGGCCGGTTGCGTGAGCAGGATCGGGCACACGGCGAAATCCTCCGGCTCGACCGCCGGCCGGTACGACATGTAGGAATCGAGAAACGCGATCGTCATCGCGTTGCCGGCGGAGGTGCGATCGGACAGCCACACCGTCAGCGCATCCCGGTCGTTGACGAGTGCGGACATCTTGCTGGCGAGCGTCATCGGCACCCGCATCGATTTCAGCGGGGTCATCGCGGAGAGATGCATCATCGGGCCGCCGACGCGGCTCATGAACACGTTGCGCGCGGTTTCGTCGCGCACCTGCTGCAGGCGCTGGTCGAGGAAGGTCATGCCGACGATGCCCTTGACCTTGCCGTTCAGCGCGGCCACGTGATACGTGAGCATGCCGCCCGCGCTCAGCCCGTAGAGCACGATCGGCCGGTCGTCCTTCGCACGCTCCGCGTCGATCAGGTCGCTGCCCGCGCGCACCCAGTCGTCGTAGCGGACCAGCGCGCCCCTGGCGACCTCGGTCATCCCGTATTCGGGCATGTCGACCGCGATCGTTTCGTAGCCGCGGCGCGCCAGCTGCTCGCCGAGGATCATCGACATCTGCCGGCCGTTGGTGCCCACGCCATGGAACAGGATCACCTTCACCCGCGCTTGCGGGTTGCGGTACGTGTCGAGATGCATGCGATGGCCGTGCCAGGACCACCATTCTTCCGTCGGTTGCCGGCCGTCCTTCCACTGGAAGTCGGTCGGAAGGAATTTCTGCATGTCGCGCCAGGCGGGCTGGTCTGCGTAGGTCTTGGGCATGGTGGCGGACTCCGGGGGATTGGGCGAAACGGCATCGTCGGCCAGTGCCGGCGCGAGCGCTGCGGCCGACAGGCCGGCGGCCAGCAGTAGCGTGCAGGCCGGACGAAAGAGCGAAGAGAGCTTCATGGTGATCGACGCCGTGCGGGTTGCGATGTCGTTCATCATCGGCGCGCGGGCTCGCGCGATCCATGCTGGGGCAGGCCAACCGCTTTAGAATCTAGGCCAACCCACGTCGCGAGGCGTCTGATGAATGTCTGGAACTTTGCCCGCAGCCCGGCTTCCGTCCTGCTGATGATCGACTTCGGTCGCGATCGTAAGATCGCGCCGCAGGCGTTGCTCAAGGGTTCGCAGCTCACGCTGAAGCAGCTCGCCGACCCGGATTTCACGGTGCTGGCCGCGCAGGAGCTGGCGGTGGCGTCGAACCTGCTCGACCTGACCGCCGGCGAGGCCGGCGTCGGCCTCAAGGTTGGCCTGTCGTACCAGCTTTCGGCGTACGGCCTGCTCGGGTACGGGCTGCTGAGCAGCGCGACCGGCATGGACGCGGTCGCGCTCGCCGGCCGCTACCTGGCGCTGACCTATACGTTCGTCGGGATGACGTTCCGCCGGGCCGGGCCGCACGACGTGATTCAGTTCGATGCGTCGCCGGAGCTCGCCGCGAACGTGCAGCGCTTCTTCGTCGAACGCGCGATGGGGGCGACGTGCCGCGTGCTGCGCGACGTGATCGGCAGCGCGTTCGAACTCGCGACGTTCGATCTCGTGTATGCCCCCGACCTCGGCCCCGGCCCCGGCCCCGGCGCCGACGCGAAGCAGCTGGTGCTCGGCGCGAAGATCCGGCACGGCCAGCCCGCCAGCACGCTCACGTTCGAGCATGCGCATCTCGAGCGGCCGTTGCCGCAGGCGAATGCCGCGACCGCGGCGATGTGCGAGCGCATGTGCGCCGAACTGATCACGCGCAGGCGCACGCGCGTCGACCTCGTATCGTTCCTGAACGAATACCTGGCCACGCGCCCGTTCGACCGGCCGCCGCAGCTGAAGGACATCGCGACGCTGCTCAACACCAGCGAGCGCACGTTGAAGCGCCGGTTGCAGGAAGAGGGCGCATGCTTTCGGGACATTTCGAGCGCAGTGCGCAAGACCCGCGCGCAGGCGCTGATCGCGGAAGGACGGCTGTCGATCAAGGAAATCGCGCAGGAACTGGGATTCAGCGACATGTCGTCGTTCTCGCAGGCGTACAAGCGCTGGACGGGCGTCGCGCCGAGCGTGTCGCGGCAGGCGGCGTCGGGTTCGTAGCGCGCCCCTGGTGAAGCAAGTACGCCCTGTAATTTTTTGAGATGTTGGGTGGTTGTCTGCGCCGAGTCGGCCGACGATCATGTGAGAAGCCGGAAACCGGGCCGTTCCCGGCCCGCCAACGCAGGCTCCACACGGAAGAACCGGACATGAAATTGCTGCTCGTCGGCGCGACCGGACTCGTCGGGCGTCACGTCCTCGAAGTCGCGCTTGCCGATGCGCGGGTCGATCAGGTGATCGTCCTCGCGCGCCGCCCGTTGTCGCCGCACCCGAAGATGCGCGCGATCGAGGTCGATTTCGATCATCTGCCCGACGTGGCCGACTGGTGGCATGCTGATGCCGTGATCTGTACGCTCGGCACCACGATGCGGGTCGCAGGCTCTCAGGCGGCATTCCGGCGCGTCGACCACGACTATCCGCTCGCGGTCGCGCGGCTCGCGCATCGCTCCGGCACACCGGCTTACGTGCTGAATTCCGCACTCGGCGCGGATCCGGCGTCGCGCATCTTCTACAGCCGCGTGAAGGGCGAGGTCGAGCAGGCGCTTGCCGGCGTCGGGTTTGCGTCGCTCACTTATGTGCGGCCCGGCCTGATCGGCGGCAGCCGCGACGAATTCAGGTTCGGCGAGCGGCTGCTGGTGTTCGCGTTGAACGTGGCCGGCCCCGTGTTGCCGGCGAAGTGGCGCGTGAATCCCGCGTCGCGGATCGCGCGCGCGATGCTCGACGCGGCGATCGACGCGCGGCCGGGTGTGCAGGTCATCGCGTCGGATCGGCTCGCCTGACGCGGAACGGGCGGCACGCGCCGGTCACTGGCCCGCGAAGCCGTCGAGCCCGCCGAACTGTTCGGCGAGCGCCGCCCTGAACGCGTCCAGCGCTTCGCTGCCGTCGCAGTTCCGCGGTGTCGCGAGCTGGAATTCGACCGTGTGGCTCAGCTTGCTCGCGAGCAGCCGGCGCATCTTGCCCGCGGCAACCCACGGCGCCGCGACATGGTCGGGCAGGAAGCCGACATGCGCGCCGGAGAGAATGAAGATAACGTCGGCGTCGACGTTTTCGGAGAACGCGGTCGGCTGCGCGTTGCGCAGCGCCGCACCCGACGTGTTCGTCTTGTAGAGCCGCGCGACGTTGCTCGCGTTCGCGATGTCGTTGACCGACACGGTCTTTTTCGCAAACAGCGGATGCCGGGCGCCGCAGTGCAGCGACTGGTGTTCGACGAATAGCGGTGCGTAGTGCAGGCCGGCCTGGTGGCCGGAAAAGTAGCCGATCGCGAGCTGCAGTTCGCCTTTCAGCAGCCTGCGCTCCAGCTCGTCGGGCGGTACCGCGATCATCTCGATTAGCACGTCCGGCGCCCGTTCGCGGAAACGGCCGACGCCTGCCGCGATCGATTCGACGATGTCCGGTGCGAGCCGCTCGGACAGCCCGATGCGCAGTTCGCCGAGCAACGTGCCCGACACGTGCTGCGTATCGCGTGTGAACACGTCCATCGCGTGCAGGAGCCGCCGCGTCGACTGCAGCACGCGGTCGCCCTTCGGCGTCAGCCGGAAACCGCTCTTGCCGCGATCGCACAGCCGGAACCCGAGACGCGTCTCGAGCTTGGCCATGTGCGTGCTGATCGTCGAAGGCGCCATTCCGAGCGTGCCCTGCGCGGCGCTGAAGCCGCCGCTTTCGACGATCGTCAGAAAGAGCCGCAGCAACTGCACATCCATGTCTCTCAATCGGGTCAGCATGGCGATACGTCGCGTTTCGTGAAGTCGGCTTATATTAGTTCATATTTTTCGTCGGATGCCGTGACGGCAGAATCGGGCACGAGGTCGCCAGCCGCGCGGCCGTTCCCCGACATACAGGAATCCGACGATGAGCCAGAACGATTTCGCCTTCACGCGCGACAGCCTCTACGGCACGCAGGCCGAACCGACCTTCGCGGGCGCGACGAGCTTCATGCGCCGGCGTTTCAGCCGCGATCTCGACGGCGTCGACCTCGCGATCACCGGCGTGCCGTTCGATTCCGCCGCATCGCACCGGCCCGGCACGCGCTTCGGCCCGCGCGGGTTGCGGATCGCATCGACGGGCATCGCGTGGGAGCGCCCGTGGCCGTGGTCGTTCGATCCGTTCGACGTGCTGGCCGCGGTCGACTACGGCGATTGCGCATTCGATCTCGGGCAGCCCGAATCGGTGCCGGGCGCGATCGAGCGGCATGCCGACGCGATCCTCGCGCGCGGCTGCGCGATGCTGACGCTCGGCGGCGATCACTTCATCACGTATCCACTGCTGAAGGCGCATGCGAAGGTGCACGGGCCGCTGTCGCTGGTGCATTTCGATGCGCATACCGACACGTGGCCCGACCGCGACGTGAAGCGCATCGATCACGGCACGATGTTCTATCACGCGGCGCGGGAAGGGTGGGTCGTCCCCGAACGATCGGCGCAGATCGGTATCCGGACGACCAACGACGAGCCGATGGGCTTCGATATCCAGGATGCGCGCCGCGTGCATGCGTCGACGCCCGCCGAGGTGGCCGCGCGCATTCGCGAACGGGTCGGCGAACATCCCGTGTACCTGACGTTCGACATCGACTGCCTCGATCCGGCGTTCGCGCCGGGCACGGGCACGCCGGTTTCGGGCGGGCTGTCGAGCCATCAGGCGTTCGAGATCCTGCGGCACCTGGAAGGCATCAACCTGGTCGGCATGGATGTGGTCGAAGTGTCGCCGCCGTATGATCATGCGGAAATCACGTCGCTGGCCGGCGCGACGATCGCACTGGAGCTGATCTGCCTGTATGCATCGCGCCGGCGGCGGACCATGGAAAAATCGAACGATGACTGAACTCACCTGGCGCAGGGCCGTTCCCGGCGATGCGGCCGCGTGCATCGCACTGCGCGGCAAGACGCGCGAGAATGCATTCACCGAGGCGCAGTTGCGCGGCCTCGGCATCACCGTCGAAAGCTGGGGCGACGGGATCCGCGACGGCCTGTTCTCGGGCCACATCTGCTGCGCGAACGGGCGCATGGTCGGCTACTGCTTCGGCGATACCGATTCGGGCGAGATCGTCGTGCTTGCGATCCTGCCCGAGTACGAAGGGGCGGGGATCGGCAAGCGGCTGCTGCGGCAGGTGATCGACGAGTTCGCGGCGAACGGTTTCGCGTCGCTGTTCCTTGGATGCTCGACCGATCCGACATCGCGCTCGCACGGCTTCTACCGACATCTGGGCTGGACGCCGACGGGGAGGTTCGACGAAGCGGGCGACGAAATCCTGACGCTGCGGATCGGACAGCACGTGTGACGGCACGCGTCGGGCGGAGCCCGGCGCATCGTCGATGCGTAAAACTGTTTCGTCATACCAAGCGATAGCGCGACCGTGCCACCCGCGCTGACCTACGATGAAAACATTGCCTTCATCGTCCACCCCGCCGTGTGCACCCATTACCGCGCCCCCGACGAAGACCCGGGCATCAGCGAGCTGAAGATCGGCATCGGTGATCTGTATCGCCGCGACCCGTGGGCACCCGACGTGTATCCCGACTACGCGGCGCCGGTCGCGTGCGCCGATGGCGATGGCCTCGAGGTCGTCGCGGCCGTGTTCGGCTTCTGGCCGAAATTCATGCAGCCCGAGCGGCTCGACGAGAACGGCCGTAAGAAAAAGAAACTCGATACGGTGAACGCGCGGGCGGAAACGGTCGGCTCGTCGCGGCTCTACGGCAACGCGTGGCGCAACGGCCAGCGCTGCCTGATTCCGGTGCGCTGGATCTTCGAGCCCTGTTACGAAACCGGTCGCAACGTGTGGCACAGGATCGGCGTCGACGGCTGGCAGCCGTGCTGCGTCGCCGGCATCTGGCGGCGCTACGAAGGCGGCGACGGCCGCGAATGCGTGGGCATGGCGATGCTCACGGTCAACGCCGACGCGCACCCGCTGTTCGCGCGGATGCATCGGCCCGGCGAAGAGAAGCGGGGCGTCGTGATCCTGCGTCGCGACGATTACGACGAATGGCTGCACGTGCGCGACATCGAGGCGGCGCGGCGCATGCTGAACCTGCTCCCCGCCGCCGACATGACGGCCGAGCCCGATCAGGCATCGCCCGCGCGCACCTGACCTTTCATTATTCCGACATCCAACTTTCGACTGAACGGGTCGAACGTATCCCCATTATTCGGACAATTTCGACAATCGGCCGATACCGGGTAATCACCGATACCTCACAAGTTGTATATACAAGATCATCCGCTGGCAATGTCGGCACACGTCGTGCCGCTTGCGCGCCAGTGCGCAGACCGTGCGTGCGTGGCGCATGCCGGCGATCCACGGCGCCCCGCACCCGCCGAGCCGAAAGGGCGGCTCGCAGCTTCCTGTCTCGTTCAAACCATTTGTGATCCTGAGTATTTTGGAGATTTCCCCGTGTCAACGAATCCCAGTGGAAAAGCCGGCGGCCTGATCGAAGTACGTTCGATCGACTTCATTCCCGACGCCGAGCGCCACGGCGGCTTGATGAGCCAGTTCACGCTGTGGCTGTCGGCCAACATGCAGATCACGGCCATCGTCACGGGCGCACTCGCCGTCGTGCTGGGCGGCGACGTGTTCTGGTCGCTGGTCGCGCTGCTGCTCGGCCAGTTCATCGGCGGCGGCGTGATGGCGCTGCACGGCGCGCAGGGACCGCAGCTCGGGCTGCCGCAGATGATCTCGAGCCGCGTGCAGTTCGGCGTGTACGGCGCGATGATCCCGATCGTGCTCGTGTGCCTGATGTACATCGGCTTTTCCGCAAGCGGCTCGGTGCTGGCCGGGCAGGCCGTCGCGCAACTGCTGCATATCGACGACGCGGCCGGCATCCTGCTGTTCGCGGCCGTGATCGTCGTGCTGACCGTGTTCGGCTATCGCGCGATTCACGCGGTCGGCCGGATCGCGAGCGTGGTCGGCATCGCCGCGTTCGTCTACATGTTCACGCAGCTGTTCGCGAACCACGACATCGGTGCGCTGCTCGCGAACAAGCATTTCTCGCTCGCAAGCTTCCTGCTGTCGATGTCGCTGTCCGCGTCGTGGCAGATCGCGTTCGGCCCGTACGTCGCCGACTATTCGCGCTACCTGCCGCGTTCCACGTCGTCGGTCGCGACGTTCTTTGCGGTCGGCCTGGGCTCGGTGATCGGCGCGCAGGCGGCGATGGTGTTCGGCGTGTTCGCGGCAGCACTTGCCGGCGCCCAGTTCGCGCACCACGAAGTGTCGTATATCGTCGGCCTCGGTTCGACGGGTGCCGTGGCCGCGCTGCTGTACTTCAGCATCGCGTTCGGCAAGGTGACGGTGACGGCGCTCAACGCGTACGGCAGCTTCATGTCGATGGCGACGATCGTCAGCGGCTTTCGCGGCAAGCACGCCGTGTCGTCGAAGAGCCGCCTCGTCTACATCTTCGGGATGATCTGCGTATCGACGCTCATCGCGCTCGCGGGCCGCCATTCGTTCCTGAAGGAGTTCACCGCGTTCATCCTGTTCCTGCTTGCGTTCTTCACGCCGTGGAGCGCGATCAACCTGGTCGACTACTACTGCTTCACGCGCTCGCGCTACGACGTGCCGGCGCTGTCCAATCCGGACGGCCGCTACGGCCGCTGGAACGTGATGGCGATCACGATCTACGTGGTCGGTATCCTCGTGCAGTTGCCGTTCATGTCGACGCACATCTACACGGGGCCGCTCGTCGACGCGCTCGGCGGCACCGACATCTCGTGGATTCTCGGCCTCGTCGTGCCGGCCGTGCTGTATTACATCGGTGCGCGCGCGTCGCGCCGCAGCATTCCTGAACGCCTGATCCTGCCGCTCGAACGCGGCGAAGTTCACCACTGACGACACGTCACGCGCATCGGGCCGGCGGGCTGCCGGCCTGACTGTCGCGCGAGCCGGGCGCTGCCTGCGCCGGGCTTCTCCCCACGTTTCCTTTCCCGCGATACCGGTGCGGCGTGACTGCCGCATGCGGTGTCGTTTCATTCTCTGACTATTGAATAGTATGACTAAGCAAATGACAGCCCGCGGAAGCAATTCCCGGGCGCGGATGGTGCACGCCGGTCTTCGCATGACGGTCGCGGCGGCGTGCGTCGCCGGACCGGGCGCCGCGTTCGCGCAGGACGGCGTCACGCTGTACGGCGTGATCGACGAGTTCGCGCAGTACGTGAATACGGGCAACGGCTACACGGCGGCGATCAATTCGGGCGGCCAGTGGGGCAGCCGGTTCGGGCTGAAGGGCGGCGAGGATATCGGCGGCGGGCAGAAGATCGAGTTCGCGCTGGAGAACGGCTTCAACCCGAACGACGGCTCGCTGGCGAGTTCCGGCAGCATGTTCAACCGGCAGGTGTGGGTCGGCATCGCGGGGCAGTGGGGCAAGGTGCGCGCGGGCCGCCAGAATTCGCCGCTGTTCAACGACCAGGGCGGGCAGGATGCGTTCGGCGGCGTCACGCAGGCGTCCGGCATGGACAACCTGACCGTGTTCGCTTACCGCACCAGCAATACGCTGTCGTACCAGAGCCCGGAGATCGCGGGCTTCCAGGGCGGGCTGTACTTCGGGTTCGGCGATGCGGGCGGCGTGCGCTCGGCAGGCTCCAGCCAGCAGTTCGACCTGACGTACGAACACGGGCCGTTCGGCGCGTTCGTCGCGGGCCAGTGGCTGAAGAACGCAACGGCGACCACGACCGATCGCACGATCATGGCCGGCGCGTCGTACGAGATCGGCAAGGCAACCGTGTACGGCGGCTTCTCCGCGGTGAAGTGGTCCGATTTCGGCATCGATTCGCGCGTGTACGGGCTGTCGGTCAAATACCAGTTCAATCCCGCGAACTACGTGGCGCTCGGCTACGCGTATCTGCACGACCAGTCGTCGCAAGGCAACAATGCGGACCAGTTCGGGTTGATGTACGAGTACGACCTGTCGAAGCGCACGAGCTTCTACGGCGCGCTGTCGTACCTGCGCAACCGCAACCAGGCCGGCTATACGCTCGCCGGTGCGGCGAACCCCGGCCTGCCGCTCGCGTATCCGGGTGCGAATGCACGCGGCGTGCAGCTCGGCATCGTGCATCGGTTCTGACGAGGCCGACGCGCCGGGCCGTGCACGCCCGGCGCATTTCACGGGCGCGTTCGCGCCGCTACTTCCCCAGCCGCTCCGCGAGCGAATAGCGCTGCATGCAGCGCTCCATCGCGTCGAGAAACGCGTGCTCGGCCGCGTTCATCTTGCGGTCGCGATGCCACAGCAGGAACACGTCGACATCGACGAGCCCGTCGTCGGGCGGCAGCCGCCACAGCCGCTGCTGCGCGATGTCGTCGCGCACGATGTGCTCGGGCAGGCAGCCGATCCCGTAGCCGGCGAAGATCAGCCGCCGCACTTCCTCGAGGCTCGGCGACGACGCGACGATGCGCCCCGTGAAGCCCTTCTGGTCGCGAAACACGGTGAGCGGCGACAGGCTGTCGCCGATCTGGTCGCTCGTGAACGACACGAAATTCTCCGCGAGCAGATCGTCCATCCGCAGCTGCGTCTGCCCGAACAGCCGGTGATGGCGGCCGCAGTAGATCGCATAGCGCTGGCGCAGGAAGCAGCGCATCTCCAGCTTGTCGTGCGGCGTGCGGCACAGGCCGAGCCCGGCCGTGGCCGTCTTCTGCAGCAGTGAAGACAGAATGTCCGACGAGCGCATCACTTCGATCTGCAGGTCGATGCGCGGATACGCGCGATGAAATTCCGCGAGGAATTCATCGTAGACGGGTGACTCGATGCGGCTCACCGTCAGGAGCCGGATCGAACCGGTCAGGTCGGCCGTGCTGTCGTCGATTTCGGTTTCGAGGCGCGAGATGCCGCCGTAGATATCGCTCGCGATCCGGTAGACGGCTTCGCCGGCCGGCGTCGGCGCGAAGTGCGTGCCGCGCCGCTCGATCAGCTTGCGCTCGAGCGTGTCCTCGAGCCGCCGCAATGCCTGGCTCACGGCCGGCTGCGTGACGTGCAGGCGCGCGGCCGCGCGGCTCACGCTGCGCTCCTGGATGATCACCAGATACGTGCGCAACAGGTTCCAGTCGAGGCGGTCGTTCAGGAACGGGGCGAGGTCGGGGCGCATCGGGTCTCCGGGCGAGGCGTCAAGGCTGACATTAGTTGAATTTATACGGTGAATAATAACTTGAAATTTGACTAATGATTTGCGGTCGCCGATAAAGGAGGGGTGCCGCAGCGTGCGGCACAAGGCCGCGACAGACGGCCGTCACACGATATTGTGCGTCGCTCCGCAGCGGCGCGCGTCAGGAGCCCGCATGACCCAGTCCCTTCCTTCCGCCCGCCAGCCGGGACGCGCCGCGACGGCCGCGTTCATCGGCACGATGATCGAGTGGTACGACTTCTACATCTACGCGACCGCTGCCGCGCTCGTGTTCGGCGAACTTTATTTCCCG
Source organism: Burkholderia sp. Ac-20345 (assembly GCF_017104825.1). Classification (NCBI taxonomy): domain Bacteria; kingdom Pseudomonadati; phylum Pseudomonadota; class Betaproteobacteria; order Burkholderiales; family Burkholderiaceae; genus Burkholderia; species Burkholderia sp. Ac-20345. The sequence continues at coordinate 51,813 of NZ_JAAGPO010000050.1, forward strand.
TCGCATGACCGCTTCGTCAGCACGATGGCGTCGTTCGCGACGTTCGCGGTCGGCTTCTTCGCGCGGCCGCTCGGCGGCGTGATCTTCGGCCACCTCGGCGATCGGATCGGCCGCAAGAAGGCGCTGATGACGACGCTGATGATGATGGGCGTCGCGACCGTCTGCGTCGGGCTGCTGCCCGATTATTCGAAGGTCGGCATGCTCGCGCCGGTGCTGCTCGTCGCACTGCGCGTGGTGCAGGGGATCGCGGTCGGCGGCGAATGGGGCGGCGCGGTGCTGATGGCGGGCGAGCATGCACCGCAGGGGCGCCGCACGTTCTTCGCGTCGTTCGCGCAGCTCGGCAGTCCGGCCGGGCTGATCCTGTCACTGATCGCGTTTCGCGCGGTCACGTCGATGGACAAGGCGGACTTCCTCGCGTGGGGCTGGCGCCTGCCGTTTCTCGCGAGTTCGGTGCTGCTCGTGGTCGGCATCCTGATCCGCCTCGGCGTGAACGAGTCGCCGGAATTCGCACGCGTGAAGGAGACGAACCGTACGGTGAAGCTGCCGGTCGCGGAAGTGTTCCGCTCCGCGTCGGGGCTCGTGGCGCTCTGCATCGGCGCGAACACGATCGGCATCGCGGGCGTCTATTTCACGAACACGTTCATGATCGCGTACACGACGCAGTACGTCGGTGTCTCGCGATCGCTCATTCTCGACAGCCTGTTCGTGGTCGCGATCATCCAGTTCGTCGCGCAACCGATCGCCGCGTGGACCGCCGAGCGCATCGGCGGCGCGCGCTTCCTGAAGCTCGCGGCGCTGCTCGCGATGCTGTCGCCGTACCCGATGTTCATGCTCGTGCAGGGCGGCACGTCCGCTTCGCTGATCGCCGGTATCGCGCTCGCGGTGGTCTGCATGGCCGGCTTCTATTCGGTGATTGCCGGTTTCGTCAGCGACGTGTTTCCCGCGCACGTGCGCTATTCGGCGATCTCGCTCGCCTACCAGATCTGCGGCGCGATCGCGGGCGGGCTGACGCCGCTCGTCGGCACGTGGCTCGCGCATCGCTTCGCGGGCCAGTGGTGGCCGCTCGCGGTGTTCTACACGTGTCTCGCCGGCATCTCGCTGCTCTGCATCGTCGCGCTCGACGCGCGCCGCGCGGCACGGCCGGCCGCCGCCGAAGCGCTCGGCTCGCAGTGAACCTCAACGAACGAATTCATCCGGAGTGCACATGAAAGACCTGCTGGAAATCGACGGCGCCCGTTTGTGGCAGAGCCTGGCGGACATGGCGCGCGTCGGCGCGACGCCGCGCGGCGGCGTGCGGCGCCTCGCGCTCACCGAAGATGACCGTCGCGGGCGCGACCTGTTCGCGCAGTGGTGCCGCGACGCGGGGATGACGGTGAGCGTCGACGCAGTCGGCAACCTGTTCGCGCGGCGCGACGGCACCGATGCGCAGGCCGCGCCGGTGCTGATCGGCAGCCATCTCGACACGCAGCCCGAAGGCGGCCGCTTCGACGGCGTCTATGGCGTGCTCGCCGCGCTCGAACTCGTGCGCACGCTGAACGACGCAGGCATCGCGACCGGCAAGCCGCTCGAGATCGTGTCGTGGACCAACGAGGAGGGCGCGCGCTTCGCTCCGGCGATGCTCGGCTCGGCCGTGTTCACGGGCGCATTGCCGCTCGACGATGCGCTCGCGAAGCAGGACGCCGATGGCGTCACGCTCGGCGCGGCCCTCGACGCATGCGGCTATCGCGGCACGCGTGCGACGGGCGGCGCGGTCGATGCGTACTTCGAAGCGCATATCGAGCAGGGTCCCGTGCTCGAGGCGAACGGCACGACGATCGGCATCGTCACGGGCGGGCAGGCGATCCGCTGGCTCGACGTGACGGTGACGGGCGTGGCCGCGCACGCCGGCACAACACCGATGCCATATCGCAAGGACGCGTATTTCGCGAGCGCGCAGATGGCGCTCGAACTCGAACGGATCGTCGCCGGTTATGCGCCACGCGGGCTTGCGACGATCGGGCAGCTCGGCATCCGCAACGCATCGCGCAACACCATTGCCGGCGATGTGACGTTCACGGTCGACCTTCGCCATCACGACGATGCGCAAGTCGATGCTATGGAGCGTGAATTGCGCGATGTGTGCGCACGCGTCGCCGCCGCGCGTGGCGTGCAGGTCGCGGTTGAAACCTGCTGGCGCAGCCCGGCGACGCCGTTCGATCGCGACTGCGTCGAGCAGGTCGCGCAGGCGGCCGCCGCGTTCGGCTATACGAACGAGCGGATCGTCAGCGGCGCCGGGCACGACGCGATCCTGCTCGCGCGTAGCGTTCCGACCGCGATGGTGTTCATCCCGTGCGTCGATGGCCTGTCGCACAACGAAGCCGAGGATGCGCTGCCCGACGACGTGACGCGTGGCACGAACGTGCTGCTTCATGCGGTGCTCGCGCGCGCCGGTGTTGCAGCGGGCATTGCCGTGGCGGCCAGCATGCAGGATGCGTGACGCGACGAACCGATAAATCGAAAAGCCGACGAGGGCGAACGATGAAAACCTATTTCCATCCCGAGCAGTTACTGCACCATCCGCGCAGCTACCTGTCGCGCGGCCAGATGCGTGAACCGCAGGAAGTGCCCGAGCGCGCGGCGCGGCTCGTCGCGGCCGTCCGGTCGCTCGACTTCGACGTGCGCGAGCCGGCCGACCGAGGCACTGCACCGATCGCGGCCGTGCACGACATGAACTACCTGCGCTTCCTGGAAGAAGCGCACCGCGACTGGAAGCAGATGCCCGACGACTGGGGCGACGAAGTGATGTCGAACGTGTTCGTGCGCGACCCGAACCCGCTGCGCGGCGTGCTCGCGAAAGCCGCGCGCTACCTTGCCGACGGCAGTTGCCCGGTCGGTGCGAACACGTGGCGTGCCGCTTACTGGTCCGCGCAGGGCGCGCTGGCGGCCGCGGCCGACGTCAACGACGGCGCGCGCGAGGCGTACGCGCTGTGCCGGCCGCCCGGCCACCACGCGCGCCGCGACGCGGCCGGCGGCTTCTGCTACCTGAACAATGCGGCGATCGCCGCGCAGTCGCTGCTCGGCCGCCATCGCCGGGTGGCGATCCTCGACACCGACATGCATCACGGGCAGGGCGTGCAGGAGATCTTCTACGGCCGCGACGACGTGCTGTACGTGTCGATCCACGGCGACCCGACCAACTTCTACCCGGTCGTCGCGGGCTATGAGGAGGAGACGGGCAAGGGGGCCGGCGACGGTTTCAACCTCAACCTGCCGATGCCGCACGGCGCGCCGGAGTCGGCGTTCTTCGAGCGGCTCGACGATGCGCTGCGCGCGCTCGCGCGGTTCCAGCCCGATGCGCTCGTGCTCGCGCTCGGCTTCGATATCTACAAGGACGATCCGCAATCGCAGGTGGCCGTCACGACCGAGGGTTTCGGGCGGCTCGGCGGCGCGATCGGCGCACTTGGGTTGCCGGCGGTGATCGTGCAGGAAGGCGGCTATCACCTCGACAGCCTCGACGCGAATGCGCGTGCGTTTTTCGGCGGGTTCGCCGCCGCGCGCTGACCGGCGCTGCAGGGTGCGACCGCGTGCGTGCGGTTGCAGGTTTTCCGGACGCACGCCGATAATTCGATGAGATGAACGCCGCTGCGTACTGTCAGGCAGCAGTCGGTGACCGAAATTGCACCACGAACACCAATGCTGCCGAGAGCAGGCACGCAATGAATAGCAGAAGGATTCGAACAATATCCACTCCCGCCAAGGACCACGGCCCCCCGGTCACCACTGACGAGAACTCTCTGAACAGGGCGCCGTAGTGTCCCAACGGGACGAAGGCGCACCACGCCAAGGTGGCCCAACACCCCGCGCGCAAGTAAAAGAAAAGCGACGCAACAAGAAACAGAACGATAGCCAGATGCTTGACCATGGAGAAGAGCTGAGCGCCTTCGAGAGTGCCCCACTCAAACCAGACTGTGGTCAGGACGACGTAGGCAACCAGAGGCAGCGCCACAACGTACACGAGCTTCGGTCTGTCGGATACGTTGCGATTTCCCGCTTTGTTTGAAAGATGCATAACTTTGGTTTTCGAGAGCAGTTTTGCTCTCAAACTCCTTGCTGTGCGTCATGACTCCGATCGTCATATTGCCGAAGGCCCCCGGGCAAGTGACATTACGGAAGATGAATTTGGGAATCACGGCCATTAAAATTCCGTGAGGATTGGCAACTCAGACCATGAGCATAACTGCATCGATCTTGAATGTCCGCAATCGGGGATTTTCGCCACTGACCGGTGATGGCCGACTGCAGACAGCGCGGCCTGTCACCAATTCCAGGGGCGGGTTGCCCGAACGGCCGTTGTCGGCAAAGACAGCTTGCTGAATCAGGGCGTTCATATACGTGCCTATGCTGAATGAATGCACGAAGGAGAGCCGCACGATGACAGCAGACCAAATCAGACGCGGTGCGATCGCGCTCGCGCTCGCCGCGCCGGGCGTCGGGTCGCTCGCGAACGCGACGGAGCCCTCGATTCCGTTGCGCGTCAGTCTCACCATTCCGGAAACCTGCACGATCGGCACCGGCGAGTCGCAGGGCGCCGCCGATGCCGGCATGCCGCGCGTCAGTTGCATGCACGGCACGCCGTTCGTGCTCAGCCACGCGCCGCTGCCCGATGTGCGATCGGCGCCGCACAGCGTCGGCGCGGGCGCGCCGCCCGCATGGACCGTCACGTTCTGAACGGCGCGCGCGGCGCGTGCGCCCGCTCATGCCGCTGAACGCTAGAAACTGATCGTCGCAGTGATCATGTCGCTGTAGTTGCCGGGCGCGGGCGTGGTCTGGGCCGGCACCGCGCCGTACACGGTCACGACCTGCGACGTGCCGGTGCCGACACCCGTGACCGTCGCGCTGCCGCCCGTGCCGTCGCCCCATGCGACCGAGTGCGTGGCGTCCGTGTAAAGCCCGTAGCCGATCGTGCCGCCACCGCTGCTGCGCTGCATCTGGCGAGCCGTCACGTTGCCGCTGTTGCCGCCGCTCAGCGCGATTTTCCACGCGTCGCCGTTGGTGCACTGCGCGGTGATCGTACCCGTTGCCGCGAGTGTGCCCGTCAGCAGGCTCGCGGTGCCGAAGCTGACGTTGGTCGCGTTGATGTTGCAATTGTTGATGACGTTGGCGGTCGCGCTGAACGGGAAGGTCCCGTTCGATGTCGTCAGCGACGCGCAGGTTGGCGCACCGAGCAGGTAGAACCCGGCGTTGATCGATGTCGTGTTGCCGCCGAACGTCTGCGAGTAGGTCGTCGTGCTGTCGCCGGTCGTCGGCACGGTCGGCTGGTTCCCGGTGATCTGTCCGTACACGGTGACCGTCGCGGACGCGCTCGTGCCGAGCGCGGGTTTGACGAGCGTGACGGACGCCGGGGTCGTACCGGAATACACGGAGCCCCACGCGACCGAATGCCCGCCGTCGAGATAGAGGTCGTACTGCATTGCGTTGCTGCCGTTGACGAGGCTGCGCGGGCTCGTGCCGCCGAGATTCAGGCATACGACCACGTTCGGCGTCAGCGAGACGGTCGACCACGTGCAGGTGATGCCGACCGTGCCGGTCACGGCGACCGGCGCGTTGGAGATCGGGCTGACCGAGCCGAAGCTCACGTCCGATGCGGTGGCCGTGCAGCTTTCGGCCTGTGCGTGACGGGGCGAGCCGAACCACGCGACGAAGGCAACGAGGACCAGCAGCGCGAGCCTCATGGCGCGGCCCGGCAGGTGAGGGGCCCGATGGTCGGCAGTGTGCCGTTGCCGGGCGCGGTGAACGCGAAGTCCGCGACGCAGCGTTGCGTGCCGTAGTCGATCACGAGGTGGTTGTCCTCCTTCAGTTCGTCGATGAACGTGAGCCCGTCGTAGCCGACGATCGTATCCGCGCCGCTTTCGGCGTGATGCACGCGCGCACCGGCCGGCAGCGGGCGGCCGTCGGTATCGCGCAGGATCACCGACGCCGCGCGATAGCGCGATACGCCGAATTGCGCGACGACGCCCGATTGCGCCTGCGGCACGACCGTCATCGACGTGCGCGTGATCCGCGCATCGGCGGGCAGCTTCATCGAGTCGATCGCGATCTGGTTGTTCTGGTACGCGTTCAGGTCGGGCACGAGCAGGTGCCCCGCGCGATCGGTCGTGCCGATCACGCGGTTTTCGTGCAGCACCGGAATGCCCGCGACGCCATCGGTCGATACCAGCGCGAAACCGTCGTAGATGCGGCGCGACAGTTGCACACTGCTGTCCATGAACACCAGCGCGCCGCTGACGTCGAGCGATGCGCCGGTCTGGCGGTCGATGTTCTGCGCGGCCGCGATGACTTCGCCCGCATGACCGAGATAGCGGACTTGTGCCTGCCGGTAGGGCACCGCGCCCGTGCCGCCCGTCTGCACGCCCCAGCCCCAGCCGCCGCCGTAGTCGGGCGGGCGGCTCGCGTCAACGGTGTAGTTCGACTGGCCGCGCTGGCGCCCGACGGTCGTATTGATCGACGTGTTGCGCCCGAGCCCGATGTTCAGCGACACGAACGCGCCGTTTGTGCCCTGCTGCGCGAAGTCGCGGTACGCGCTCACGCTCAGCGACGCGAGATCGCCGAAGCTCAGCGTGTACGACACCGTGCCGATCCGCGTGCTCGGGCCTTGCGGCAGCCGGAAGCCGATATAGCTGAGCGACAGCGTCTGGCGGTGCATGAACGGCAGCGCGAGCGTCGCCTGGTCGGTCGCCGCGGGCACCGTCGCGCCGTCGCGCGAAGCGAGATCGCCGTAGCGGCCGAACGCGCGGATCGTCTGCGCGTTGATCGAGAAGCGCGGTGCGATCAGCTGGTAGCCGACGCTCACCTGCGTACCTGGATAGCGGCCGGCGCTGCCTGCGACCGCGCCGCTCACGACGCCCGCATTGCCGAGCCGCAGCAGCGCGCCGACGCCGGTGTTGAGCACGCCGCCGGTCGCTTCCGCGTGCCCCTCGACGGTCAGCGCATCGGTCACGCCGCGCCGCATCGAGCCGCTGACGGCCGGCCGCGCGTCGTAGTCGAACGACTGCAGCCCGTAGTTGCGGCGCAGGAAGCCGGCTTCGAACGAATAGCTCGACAGCCCTGCGGACAGCATGCGCGTATCGACGTAGAGCGGCACGGACGTCGCGACGGTGCGCCCAAGCGCGTCGCGCGTGATGACGGTCGCCTGCCCGGCGCCCGTGATGCCCGGCACGTCGCGGATGATGAACGGGCCGCTCGGCACGTTGCCCGTGTACTGGCGCACGTTGTTGATGTACAGGTCGACCGCCGACGGTACGGCGGCGGAGCCTGCGAGCGACGGGATCGGGAACGTCACGAGATCGGGCCGCAGCGCGAAGTTGCTACGCCACTGGAAGCCCCCGAGGCGCACCGAGCGCGTCCACGCGAGCGATCCCGAGATCGTGTCGCCGATCTGTGTCGTGCTCGGCCGTGCCGGGTCCGAGCGGCTCCATGACGTATCGAAGCGCGTGTAGCGCCGGCGGCCGTTGTAGAAGGTCGCGACGCCCGTGGTGTCGAACACGCCGCCCGGATCGAAGTAGCGCACGTCGGTGTACAGCGAGTACTGCCGGTCGCCGAGCGTCTGCGCGTACGCCTCGTAGTTGATCGCGACGCCGCGCGACGCGCTGGCCGCCTGCGTGGGCCGCAACGCGCGGCTGTCGACCGCGTACGGCCGGCGCAGCGTGTCGGGCATCTGCAGGTCGACGCTCTGGCGCGCCGCGTCGTAGCGGTAGCGCAGGCCGGGAATCGTGTCGAGGTCGACCGTCGTCGCGTCCGCGATGCCGAGCCGGTCGGTCGCGACGCCGATTGTTTGCAGGTCGGCGCCGCTCGCCGACAGGTGGCCGTCGCGTTCGCGGAAGTGCGCGAGCAGCGTCGTGTTTTCGCCGTTGACGCTGACCTCGAGGATCACGTCGTGCGTGCTGTCGGTCATCACGAGTGCCGTGGGTTCATCCGCGCGTGCGCAGCCGAGCGCGAGCAGGCCGCCGGCCACGACGGCCGCGCGCGCGGCGCCCGGCAGAACGGAAGAGGGGCGTGTAGGGAAAGAGTGTTGAGCTAACGTGTCGATCTTGGTTGGCGCCGCGTCAGTGAAGAAAAACAACAATGTATACGAGCCATGTCCCGTTCTTTTCAGTCA
>NZ_JAAGPO010000533.1:0-840 GCF_017104825.1 Burkholderia sp. Ac-20345
TGCCGCGCGGTGCCGCCAGCCACGCTGCGCGCGCTGCCGGATGCGGTCGCGACCCGGATTCGTGCCCGCTACGAACAGGCGCTGCTTGGCGTGCTGCGCGCGGAACACGGCGCACCCGACGCGGCACTCGACGAACTCGACGCGATGCTGGCCGCGCTCGCCGGCGACGATCCATACGATTTCTGGCGGCTCGCGGCCGCGTGCGTGCGCGCGCTGCGCGCCAGCGGCGCGCCCGAGCTGAAGCGCTTTCTCGCGCGCACGAACCTGCTGCTTGGCGAACACGCACAAGGCCGGCGCAGTGCGCCGCCCGAACTCGTGCGTGAGACGGTGGCGCTGCTGTGGCGCGATTTCGCGCTGTTCGGTGCCGCGGCCGAGGATGTCGCGCTCGTCGACGTGCTGCACGACTACGGGCTGACGGTCGACTGGCACGTCGCCGGCACGCCCGCGTCCGAAGCGCTGTGGGAGGCCGATGCCGCCCGCGCCGAGCACGACGCGGTTGCCGTTGCGCCGACCCGCGCGCTCGGGGTCGTGACGGTCAATGCGCATGCCTATGAGGATTTCCTGCAGACGGCCGATGCGTCGATGGCCGACCTCGCTGTCGATCCGGCCGCAGCCGACGCGAGTGCGGCATGGCATGCGTCCGGCGCCGCCTACCGGGTCGGTACGGCCGCGTGCGCGCTCGGGCTCGGTCACGCGGCGCTCCTGGCCGACACGCTCGGCCTGGCGTGGCGGCGTGCGGCGCACGGCGTGCCGCTTGCCGACGGCGGCCTCGATGCGCACGGCCGTCGCGGTCGCGCAGCAGCTCGTCGACCAGCATGTGATCGGCGTCGTCGGCCACTG
>NZ_JAAGPO010000534.1:0-844 GCF_017104825.1 Burkholderia sp. Ac-20345
TCGCGGCCGCCTGGTCGCCCTCGCCGGCGACTGCGCGGTGTGCCATACCGCGCCCGGCGGCGCGACCAACGCGGGCGGGCTCGCGCTCGATACGCCGTTCGGCACGATCTACACGACGAACCTCACGCCCGATCCGGAAACCGGCATCGGCACATGGTCGTATCCGGCGTTCGCGCGCGCGATGCGCGAAGGCATCTCGCGCGACGGCACGCACCTGTACCCGGCGTTCCCGTACACGGCGTTCGCGAAGCTGAGCGAGCCCGACCTGCTCGCGCTCTATGCGTACCTGATGTCGCAGCCGCCGGTGAAGCACGTGCCGCCGAAGACGAAGCTGCCGTTCCCGCTCGACCAGCGGCGCCTCGTCGCCGGCTGGAACTGGCTGTTTCACGATACGCGGCCGTTCGCGCCGGACCCGTCGCGCTCCGCGATGTGGAATCGCGGCAAGTATCTGGTCGACGGCGCCGGGCACTGCGGCGCGTGCCATACGCCGCGCAACGCGCTGGGTGCGGAGAAGGGCGGTTTTGCGTACCTGTCGGGCGGCGAGGCCGAGGGTTGGGTCGCGCCGCCGCTCGTCGCGTCGCCGACGACGCCGGTGCCGTGGACCGAAGGTGCGCTGTTCGACTACCTGCGCACGGGCTTCTCCGCGCAGCATGGCGTCGCGGCCGGGCCGATGGCGCCTGTCGTCGCGGGGCTCGCGTCGCTGCCCGAGGCCGATGTCCAGGCGATCGCGCACAGATCGGAAGAGCGTCGTGGCGGGAAAGAGTGTGATCGATCGTGTAGATGTCGGTGGTCCCCGCGTAATGAGAAAAAAAAAGACGCTGCAATCCGTACACTATCCATTCCA
>NZ_JAAGPO010000535.1:0-688 GCF_017104825.1 Burkholderia sp. Ac-20345
TGCAGCGACGTCTTGCCGTAACCGGCCGGCGCCTGCACGAGCGTGACCGGCCGGCCGTCGAAAGCGGGCGCGGCGAGGCTCAGCCGCGCGCGAGCCAGCAACTGCGCGGGCACGCGCGGCGCGGTCGTCTTCAGGACCAGTTCGGTGGGAGGCGCGTCGGCGCGATCGGGTGGGTGGGCCATCGGGGCAGCAGTCGGAATCCGGCGGTGCCGTGCGGGCCAGCGTCCGGGGTGGGCGTGGGGGGAAGGATCGGTCGAACCGCGTTCGCGCGTCAATCCCCCCCGCGACGAGTGGGGCCGCGCCGGCACCGCATCGATAGCATGGGTTCCGATGCATGACGAACACCACGAGGAGCCCACCCATGAACATCGTATCGACCGGCACGCGGCGCAGCGCGCCGCTCGCCGGATAAGCGGAGCGGCGCGATGTACCGCCATCTGCTCGTGACGGTCGACGGCACGCCCGGCGGCATCGACGCGATCGGCCATGCGCTCGAGCTGGCGCGTGCGGTCGGCGCCCGGGTCACGTTCATGCTGCCCGGCGCCGCGCCGGACTCGCGTTTATCCGGAGCGCGGCTGCCGGAGCACGGTGCGAAAGTGGAAGCCGCCGCACGGGCGCAAGGGTTGTCCCATGCGATTGCCGCGGCCGGCGATGCAGCGCCCGGCGCGCTTGCGGCCGAACTCGGCTG
>NZ_JAAGPO010000536.1:0-914 GCF_017104825.1 Burkholderia sp. Ac-20345
GCCTGCAGCAGTGCGCGGCCGCCGGCCTGGCAGTCGAAGTCCGGATAGAAATACCCGGCCTTGCCGAGGAACGGCGAGTTGTGGATCAGCGGGTAGTCGCCGTACAGCAGCTCGTAGTACAGGTAGTTCTGCGCGTTTTCCCACGTGTGCGACACCACCGCGTCGCCGTACGCGGCCATGAACTCGTACACCGCGTAGCGGCTCTCGAACGTCGTGATCCCGTGGTTCACGATGTCGAGGCTCTTCGCGAAGTGGACGAACGTCGCATGTTCCTTCAGGTGCAGCGTGTTGCACACGCGCACGAACTCGATGAAATCGGGCTTGGCCCGATACGCTTCCTCGGCCACCAGCATCGGGATGACGCTCGTCTTCACCATGCAGATGTTCGGCTCGAACATCGTCACGCGCCAGCGCGGCTTGCCGGGCTCATAGCCGAACGACAGCCCGGCGCCGAGTGTCGCGCGCGCCTTGTCGAACAGCATCGGGTGCCAGATGTGCGGGACGATCGTGACGGGCGCGCGCAGGCCCGTCTGGTAATAGTGCAGGCACGAGCGCTCGAACTCGGGAATCGTCCACACGGCGTCGTACGGCGCGCCCGAGAACAGGAAACCCGACGGCTTGTTGAACATCGCGCGTTCGATGTCGATCACGTAGTCGTTGCCGACCCGCATCGTGACGACCTTGCCGCCGCGCTCGCGGAACGCGCGCAGGTAGTCCGCACCGAACTGCGCGCTCATTTCGATCAGCACGTCGCAGCGCTGCAGCGCTTCGTCCATCGACAGCAGCGGCACGTCCCATTCGCCGAGCATCATCTGCGGATCGGCGACCTGTTCGCCGCCGTTCACCATCACGGCTTCCGCGACGAGCGGCGACTGGCGCAGCAGCAGGATCAGCAGCAGGCAGTTCTGGAAGAT
>NZ_JAAGPO010000537.1:0-900 GCF_017104825.1 Burkholderia sp. Ac-20345
GCCTCACCGGCGCTCACGCGCATTCCGTGCCACGCGTCGCAGTCCGGTCGAGGGCCAAAGCGATGTGAATACGCGAAGCGTGCGCCCGTTTCGCCGAGATCCTGCGTTTGGTAGCCGACGCGGCACGCGGCGCGCGCGAGCACCGAAATGATCGCGCTCTTGTAGACGCCGTGCAGGTCGATCACCGCATCGTAGCGATGCCTCCGCAGTGCGCCGATCGACGCCGAGATCGCCTTCAGGTCGCCGTGATTGCGCATCTTCTTGAAGCGTCGCAGCGGCGCGCAGAGCACCTGGCTCACGCCCGGATGCCAGCGCACGACCTCCGCGCACGACTCGTCCACGGCCCAGTCGACCGCCACGCCCGGAAATGCACGATGGAGGTCCGCGACGACAGGTAGCGTCTGGACGACGTCGCCGAGCGACGTCACCTTCACGATCAAAATGCGGTTCATTGCAATCATAATTTGCGCTTGCTGAGTAACAACACTGAATACGTTGGAATGGCCGTCCGCGCGGTCGGGGCCCAGCCGATGATGTTTTTGCTCGAGGGTTTAGGCGAGCGTGGGACGATGCCGACTTCGCGGGCGACATTTGAAGCCGGGCGAGGATTAGTTCGATGGTGCAGCGGGCGCGGTGTTGTTGGCGCCATCGTCGACCCTGGCCCGGTGAGATGCACCGCGGCTACGAGAGGCTGCGTTCCTCCAATACGAAGTTCAGCGTTTGCGGCGTCCACGCAGTCAGAATGGTCCCGAGCACGCTGATTTCACCGTTAGCGAGGTGACCATCTGCTGATGCGACGGCGAGACACAGCTCAATGATCCTCACTCGCAAATCGGGATCGTCGATTTCCGTGAGCAGCGTCTCGAGCGTTGCTTGATCGAGATGGCCGGAAATAGTGCT
>NZ_JAAGPO010000538.1:0-899 GCF_017104825.1 Burkholderia sp. Ac-20345
TACGCGATGTCGGTCACGACGCCGCGCGCCCAGTTGTGTTTCGAGCCCGGCTTCTCGCGCGACACGTGAATGCGCTCCGGGCGCACCGAGATGCCGACCGGCATCCCGAGCGGGCCCGTGATGCCGTGGCTCACGTACATGCGTGCCTCGAGGTCGTCGCTTTCGACGAAGATGTGATCGGGTTCGTCCTCGACCACGCGGCCTTCGAACAGGTTGGTCGAGCCGATGAATTCGGCCGAGAAGCGGCTGTTCGGGAACTCGTACACCTCGCCCGGCGCGCCGATCTGCACGATCTTGCCTTCGCTCATCACCGCGAGGCGGCTGGCCATCGTCATCGCCTCTTCCTGATCGTGCGTGACCATCACGCAGGTCACGTCGACCTTCTCGATGATGTTCACGAGTTCGAGCTGGGTCTTCTGGCGGATCTTCTTGTCGAGCGCGGACATCGGCTCGTCGAGCAGCAGGAGCTTCGGGCGCTTGACCAGCGAACGGGCGAGCGCGACGCGCTGCTGCTGGCCGCCGGAGAGCTGGTGCGGCTTGCGCTGCGCGTACTTGCTCATCTGCACGAGCGCGAGCGCATCGGCCACGCGTTCCTTGATCTCGATCTTCGGCGTGCCTTCCTGCTTCAGGCCGAATGCGACGTTCGATTCGACCGTCATGTGCGGGAACAGTGCGTACGACTGGAACATCATGTTGACCGGCCGGCGGTACGGCGGCAGCGATGCGAGATCTTCACCGTCGACGAAGATCTTGCCGGAGGTGGCCGTCTCGAGCCCGGCGAGCATGCGCAGCAACGTCGACTTGCCGCAGCCCGAGCTGCCGAGCAAGGCGAACAGCTCGTTCTTCGCGATCGTCAGGTTCACGTTGTCGACGGCGGTGCTGTCGCCGAATTTCTTCAC
>NZ_JAAGPO010000539.1:0-653 GCF_017104825.1 Burkholderia sp. Ac-20345
TAGCAGCAGCGCCAGCGGCTCGGCGTCGGCCAGGCGCTCGTCGTCGAGCAGGCGAGCGGCCAGGCCGCCCGTGCGGGGTTGCAGCCCGGCGATATCGTGCTGTCGGTCAACGGCACGCCGGTCGCGAACATCGGAGCGCTGATGACCGAGATCGATGCCGCGCACGGTAACGTCGCGCTGCTCGTCCAGCGTGGCGGCACGCGATTGTATGTACCGATCGAGATCGGCTGATGGAGCGAACGGGCGACGCAGTGCAGCACGACGGCGCACCATCGAAACGGGAGGTGGAATGAAACGAATGCAGGAGTGGAGCGCATCCGGAGTGTGGCGGACGATCGTCGTCGCATGGGCGCTGGCGGTGTGCACCGTGGCGGCCGTCGCACAGACGGTCGACGTGCCGCCAACGTGGATCCGCTACGGACAACTCGCCGGGCAGCAGTTCCAGACGTGGCTCGAGGGCGACGGCGACGCGGCCGATCGTCTGCACCAGTATCTCGAGGCACGCGTGCTGAACGCGAGCGCCGATGCGCCGCCGCCCGCGATCGTCGTGCGCGCGTGGATCGGCGCGAACGGCGCGGTTACGCGCGTCGAATTCGCGTCGCTCGGCGATCCCGGCGCGGACGCGACGCTGCGGCAACTGCTTACGGCCGGCC
>NZ_JAAGPO010000540.1:0-867 GCF_017104825.1 Burkholderia sp. Ac-20345
AGCGGATGATCATGTCCTTGAGCCGCCCGACGATGAACAGCGCGCCGTCGTCGTGCAGCTCGCCCAGGTCGCCCGACGCGTACCAGCCGCCGTCGCGCATCACGTCGGCCGTGGCGGCCGGGTCGCGGAAATAGCCGGGCATCAGGCCCGTGCCGCGCAGCCAGATTTCGCCGCGCTCGCCGGCCGGCAGCGTGCGGCCGCTGGCCGGATCGACGATGCGCAGTTCGGCGCCCGGAAACGCGTAGCCCGCGCTGGTGTCCTGGCGCGTTTCGCCCAGGCGCGTCGCGTGCAGCGAGCCCGCGTATTCCGACAGCCCGTAGCCGTGATGCAGGGTCTGGCCGAACATTGCCTCGACCTTCTGCTTGAGCGCGCTGTCGAGCGGCCCGGCGCCGGCGTACAGGTAGCGCAGGTGCGGAGCGTCGGGGTGCGCGATGTGGTGTTCCTCGGCGTGCTGAAGCAGGCGGGCAAACAGCATCGGCGGGCCTTGCACCTGGCTCACGCGCCGGTGCGCGAGCGCGTCGAACAGCTCCGCCGGCTCGAATCGCGAACGCATCTCCAGCGCGGCGCCCGCATGCAGCGACGCGAGCAGCACCGTGCCCAGCCCGAAGATGTGTGTCATCGGCGCATACGCGTAGACCTTGTCGTCGGGCCCCAGCGCGCGCGATTGCGCGGAGACCTGTGCGAAATGCAGCACGCCGCGGTGCGTCATCATCACGCCCTTGGGCGCGCCCGTCGTGCCGGACGTGAAGATGATCGCCGCGACGTCGCTCGCCAGCGGTTCGGGTTCGACCTGCGCGGCGGCGCGCGCGGCGCTGCGCGCGAGGCCGCCCACGCAGGACGGGCAGGCATCGTGCCGCGCGGCATGCG
>NZ_JAAGPO010000541.1:0-811 GCF_017104825.1 Burkholderia sp. Ac-20345
TTGCATGACGAGAGAGATGTGAAGTACGTAGGGTGTCATACCTGTGTTCGTTTTTTTTTTTACTGACTCGGGCACCCCCGATCTCTACACGATAGATCACACTCTTCCCCTACCCGACGCTCTTCCGATCTGCCCGGCGCGTGATGTCGGTGGCCGCGTCGGGCGGCAGGCGCGTGAGCGACGCATAGACGCTCGCATAGTCGGCCGGGTGCGCGAGCGCCCATTGGCCCGCGCGGGCGAGCCGCGCCAGCACGTCCGCGAGCGCCGTGCGCTTCGCGCGATCATCGAGCGTTTCGACCGGCGACGTGAGGAACGCCAGCCCGGAATTGATGCCGCTGCCGTCGCGGACGATGCGCGCGCCGCGCCGTACCGCATGCCCGTAGTACGGGTCGAACGTCGCCCAGATGCCGATCCGCTTCGCCTCGAACGCGGCGAACGCATCGACGGGCAGCACGAAGCGCACGTCGACGTCACTTGGCGCGAGGCCGTGTTCGCGGAGCGCGCCGTACAACTGGTACTGCGAGATGCTGCCGCGCGCGGACGACACGACGACGGTTTGTCCTTTCAGGTCGGCGACGGTGCGGACCGGCGAATCGGGCTGCACGACGATGCCGAGCGACGCCGGCGAGCCGACGCGTGTCGCGACGATCCGCAACGACGGGTCGCCGAGCGCGGCCGTCAGCACCGGCAGGTCGCCGGCCGGTGCGAGATCGATCGCGCCCGCGCGCTGCGCCTCGAACAGCGGCGCGGCACCCTGAAAGTTGGCCCAGCGGAACCGGTAACGCGTACCGTCGAGCACGCGCGCCGCTTC
>NZ_JAAGPO010000542.1:0-810 GCF_017104825.1 Burkholderia sp. Ac-20345
CGCCTGATCGTCCTGAGGCAATCCGCCGCCAACTGCTGATAGATCCGCGTGCCGTTCGCCTTCGCTTCGATCTCCGCGTCGCTCAGCCGCCGCACGACGCGCCCCGGCATGCCCGCGAGCAGCACGCGAACACCGGCACCGCGAGCACGCACCACGGCAACAGCATCGACACCTCGCCCCAGCTCCGGCCATAAGTCCCGCCGACGAGCCACACGACGAAACGAGCGGGCTGCACGCTTTCCTGCGTGATCAGCCATTGCGCGAGCGTGGTCCACAGCGCGCCGATCACGATACCCGTCAGCGCCACCGCGAGCGGCGCGTAGCGATGCCGGTGATTCAGCGCGAGCGTGATCGCGAGCGACAATCCACCGCCGATCAGCGCGGCGGCAGCAAGCGTCACGTGCCCCATCAGCGGCCACGTCGACAACGCGAACAGCGTGACGAGCCCCGCGCCCTGCGTGACGCCGAGCACTTCGGGGCCCGCAAGCGGATTGCGCACGACGCTCTGCATCGCGACACCGCTGACCGCCAGCAACGCGCCAGCAAGAAGCGCGCACAACAGGCGCGGCATGCGCAGATCGATCAGCATCCGCGCGAGCGCATCGTGGCCGGACAGCGCATCTGACCAGCGCGCGATCGACAGCCACTCGGGGCCGGCCGATACACCGACCAACACGACCAACACGCCTGCGACGACGAACAGCGCGGTGCGCAGCGGCCAGCCGAGCCGTTCGAGCCAGCCGACGAGCCGCGTCGAGCCGCCGCCCGCCGCGCGTTCGGCATCCGCGTGCAGCACGCGGATGCCGAACG
>NZ_JAAGPO010000051.1:0-59785 GCF_017104825.1 Burkholderia sp. Ac-20345
TCACAGGCCGAGCGTGGCGTCGAACGCGAGCGGCGGCCCGTCGACGAGCGCCGCATAGTAGGGATAGGGATCGCGGTGCGTGACCGCTGCGATGGGATCGGTCGGGTTCATGCGGACAGTATCGGCGCAGCGCGCCGCCGCATGTTTCGGGCTGGCGTGAAATGTCGCGGCGCGGGCGCTGCGTGTGGCCGCATCGCGACGACAGGTAAATGTCAGGCAGCCGACCGGTAGCGATGCGACTGCATGCGCATGCGGACACGCCCGGCCGAAATCGCGCGCGGCTCGGGCGCCACCGCGTCGTGAGGGAACATTTCCTGTCGGAATTCGCCGCTTTCGTCGAACCACTGGCAGATCAGCCAGTCACCGTCGTCGAACACGACCGGCCCGGCAAAAGTGACGGTCATGCGCGGCCCACCCGTCTTCAGCGTCACGACATCGCCGACGCGAAACCTGACGCGTTGATTTTCTCGGATCGTCATCGCTCTCTCAGCATTTTTATATATCGATATTACCGGCGGCCCACCAACCGTTCATTCGAACGTGCCGCAGATTATCAATCAAAAAACCTGCCCGCAACTCCCGCGCGCAAAAACTTACCGGACGGGAAAATGCAACAATGTGCGGCATCGGCATGCAGGGCGGTCGCCCGCTCGCCCGATCCGGCGCGGTTTGCGCGCCAGCGCCGGTCGAACGGGCGGAATGCGGAGAATAGACGATGTATTTTGCGTCGTCACCGACGTTTAATTCGGACGCGAAATCGGTTGATTATTGTCAATCAATGTTTCGACTGGGAACGATCCCACGATTTAATTACCCTCAATCCCGGAACAAATCCGGTGAATTATCCGGCGACGCAAACCAGCGGTTGATATCGCGCCCCGGTACGGCAGCTTGCGTAAATGTAAACGTGCCCTCCTGCGCCATCTCCTTCGCCGCGCGCAGGAACGCGCCGAGCGCGGCCCGAGCCAGTGCGCCGCCGACGCTCACGCGCTTCACGCCGAGCGCCGCCAGCGCGTCGAGGCTCAGCAAGCCGCCCTGCAGCCCCATCACGACGTTCACGGGTGCACCGACCGCCTGCGTCACCGCCGCGATCTCGTCCGCATCGGTGATGCCCGGCGCATACAACACGTCGGCGCCCGCGTCGCGATAGGCGACGAGCCGCGCGATCGTGTCGGCGAGGTCGTGGCGGCCATGCAGGTAGTTTTCGCAGCGCGCAGTCAGCGTGAACGGAAACGGCAGCGCGCGCGCCGCGTCGACGGCCGCCGCGATGCGCTCGATCGCCGCTTCGAGCGCGTAGATCGGCGCGTCGGCACGGCCCGTCGCGTCCTCGATCGAGCCGCCGACCGCGCCGGCCTCCGCCGCGAGCCGGATCGTTTCGGCCACCGTGTCGGGCGCGTCGCCGAAGCCGTTCTCGAGATCGGCGCTGACGGGCAGGCCGCCCGCGGCGACGATCTCGGCAATGTGATCGAGCATCGCGTCGCGGTCGATCGCATTGTCGGGCTGCCCCTTCGAAAACGCGTAGCCGGCGCTCGTGGTCGCGAGCGCCTCGAAGCCGGCCATTGCGAGCAGGCGCGCGGTGCCGGCGTCCCACGGGTTCGGGATGATGAAGGCGCCGGGGCGCGCGTGCAGGGCGCGGAAGGCTTCGGCTTGGCGGGCTTGCAGGTCGGAACGGGTCATCGTGGACTCCGGAAGGAAGTTGACGGCTGAGCTTACGCCGGTCGTGCACACGACGTTTCAGCGTTCGCCGAAATGTCGTCGCGCGACCGGAAAAAACCAATGCACCGACTGCGTGCCGGCAGCCGGCAACGAGCAGGCTGGCTTCGCCCCCCGTCCGTTGCCGGCCCGCGGTCGCTTACTTCGCTGCGAGTGGCGCGCCATCGACGCCGAGCAACACGTCGGTGACGGCTTCGGAGAAGCGCATCGCGCGACCGTCGATCAGCACGCCGTCCGGATTCGACGGGTCCCGCGCGGCTTGCGGCACGCCGTGTGCGAGCAGCACCCGCGCGCACGCCTCCCAGTCGGACGCGCCGACATGCTCCGGTTCGTTGACGGATGCCCAGGACAATGTGCCGAGCGCGTCGCTGTCGAATCCGTGCATGTCGCGCCAGCTCGCGCCGTGTGCGAGCAGGAACGCCAGCAATTCCGCATCGCCGCGGAACACCGCATGATTCAGCGCGCTCGCGTCCCAGTCGCCGCCCCGCGCCGCGATCGGCCAGCCCAGTTCGACCATGACCTTCACCGCGTCGCCCGAACCCCACGCGGCGGCGTCCGGCAGCAGCCGCAGCCGCTCATCGGGCAGCGCGCCGGGCAGTTCGGGATGGCGCGCCTGGATGCGTCGCGCATCGTCGGCGTCGGCGCGCGCGCAGGCCGCGACGAACGCGTCCTCCGCGTCGAGCGTCTCTTCCGCGCCGGCCTCGCGCAACAACGCCGCGACGTCGGACAGCCCGGTCTGCATCGCCAGCCGGTACGCACTGACGCCCGTCGGGGTCCGCGCGCCGGGATCGGCGCCGGCCGCCAGCAGCGCGGCGACGTGGCGCGCCGAGCAGCGCACGCCGATCGCCCGCAACAACGGCGCGCCCCAGGTCTGCGCCAGCCCCGCGCCGGGTGGCTCGTTCGGGTCGCCGCCATGCGCGAGCAGCAGTTCAAGCGCATCTGCGTCGCGCATGTCGAACGCACGCCGCAACGCATTCGTCCCGCCCACCCGTGCGCCGTGTTCGAGCAGCACGCGCGTGCAGGCCGGATTTTCCACCGAGTGATACAGCGATTCGCCGTCGTTCGGGTCGGCGCCGGCTTCCAGCAGCATGGCGGTGAGCACCGGATCGCGATTGACGCCCGCCGCACCGTACAGCGCCGACAGCGGCTCCGCTTCGTCGGATGCGGCGAGCGAAGCCGGCGGAAAGCGGTTGCCGATCCGCTGGTTCGGATCGGCGCCGGCATCGAGCAGAAGACGCGCGCAGGCGCGCAGCCTGACGGCGAACTCGGGCATCTGCCCGAGCCGCGAATGCGTGACGGCGACCAGCGGCGGCAGCTTCAGCACGCCGCCGGCGCGCGCGATCCAGCCGGGATCGGCTGTCAGTGCCGCCTTCACGGCGTCGAGATCACCGGCCGCACATGCGACGGTCGGATCGCCTGCAACGAGATCGGGATGATCGAGCAGCAGTTGCGCGGCGACACGCGGCCGGGGCGCGTCGTAGCCGCCGGTCACATCGCCGCCGTACGCCAGGTCGAGCCAGCGCCGGATCAGCTGCGACCGCTGTTGCCCCGCCAGCGCATGCGTTTCGACGAATGCGCCGAGATCGGCCCATGATGCAAAACCGTACTCGCGCGCGATGCAGGATTGCGCGTCGTGCAGCCGGAGCCCGAGCACGCGCGCTTCGTCATGCGTGCGGTTCGCGGCAGCAGGGAGAAACCGGACAAAACGCGCGACGGCATCGGCGTCACCTTGCCGATACAGGCGCAACAATGCCTTGGCCTGCTTTTTCAGATGATCGGGATTGGCCTTGGGAGGCAGCTTTTTCATGCGAATCCTCGTGCAGTCATGGCCGAAGGTCCGCAATACCGCCAGCACAAAGGACAGGAGGAAGACTGGATTTGCTGCGACAGGTGGGTTCAACCCTTTCCGCGGACCCGGAAGCGCCCCGCATCGCTGACCGGTATCCTAGGCGACGGCCGGTGACCTCGTCAACCGTGCCGCGCCACGTGGCGGCGCCACTCAACCCGCGAGCTTCTTCGTCAGGAAAATGCGCGTGTGTCCGGCCGGATAATCCGGCAGCTCGCCGAAGCAGACATAGCCGCGCTTCTCGTAGAACGGCCGTGCCTGAAAGTCGAACGTGTCGAGCCACGCGCCGTGGCATCCGCGCGCGACGGCTTCCGCTTCGGCCAGATCCATGATGCGCGTGCCCGCGCCCTGGCCGCGCGCTGCCTCGGGCACCACGAGCAGATCGACATGCAGCCAGCCGTACGCCGTGCTGCCCCACAGGCCACCGACCACCGCGCCGTCGCCATCGGTCACGACCACGGCGAGCGCACGGAAGTCGTTCGGGCCCGCCTGGCTTTCGTTGAACCGGACGAGCGGCGCGACGATCTGCTTGCGAACGTTCGCGTCGCCCGCGTCGGTCACCTCGTATGTGAACGTCATCGGTTGAATCCGCTTGAATCGACAATAAGGAACGGTTGAAGCGGTACGTGCCGCGTCAAACGACGTAAGCGCCCTTCGCGTGCAGTTCCGCTTCCGTGCGCTCGAGCGCAGCGATCGCATCGCTGCCTTCGAGCGCCAGCAGCTGCGCGACCAGCGCTTCGGCCATCGCGTGCGCGGCCACCAGCGACGGGAAGAACGACGGGCTGTCGTGCGTGAAGATCAGTTGCGCATCCGCGTGCAGCGCGATCGGCGACACCGCGCTGTCGGTGATCGCGACGATCCGGCTGCCCTGCGCCTTCGCGGCCTGCGCGACGCGCGTCGCTTCCGCCGAATACGGCGCGAAGCTGACGACGACGGTCACGCTCTGCTTCGCGATCGTCCGCAGCTCCATTTCGAGCGAACCGGCGACGCCGTTGAGCAGCGACACGGTCGGGCGGAACAGCCGGTAGCCGTACACGAAGCCGAACGCAACCGGATAGCACGAGCGAAACCCCGCGACGTGCACGTGCGACGCCTTGCGGATCAGTTTCGCGGCGTCGGCGAGCGCGTGCTCGTTCTGCGCGGCAGTGGCGGACAGGTTGTGTTGTTGCGCGGCGAGCAGGTCGTGCGCCAGCGACGCCTTCGCATCGGGCCGCACGAGCGAGCGCGCCCGCTGCGTGAGCGGCTCGGGGCGCGTACGCACGCGCGCGACGCACAGGTCGCGCAGCTCGTTCCAGCCGGGGAAGCCGAATTGCTGCGCGAGCCGCACGAGCGATGCAGGCTGCACCTGCGCGCGCTGTGCGACCTTGCGCATCGACGAAGTGGCGACTTCGTCGGGATGATCGAGCAGGAAGGCAGCGCCCGCCTGGAATTGCGGGCTCAGCTCGGAAAATTGCGCCCGGATCCGGGACGCGAGTTCGTCGAAATTGGCGGCCATCTTGGTGGGAACGGGAACCGGTCGTCCATGGTATCACCGGCCCCGCGCGCACCGGTCAGCGCAGCACTTCGACGTGATCGGCGTCGACCTTCACGCTGCCCGACCATTTGCGCTCGAATTCGCCGCTCACCTTCACTTCGCTCTTGTCGCTGACGGGCTGGCCGGCCGCCCACAGCTTGTGGTCGATCTCGACGCGGATCGTGCCGGTCGCATCGGCGAATTCGTAATCCTCGCCACCGACATGCTTGACGATGCGCCCCTGCAACTGCACGTGCTGGTCGTCCTTGCCGCTCGCGAGCAGCTCCTTCACGGTGGTCGTGGTCAGCGTGGACGGCCCCGTGTATTGCGCATAGACGGCGGCAGGCAGCGTGGCGAGCGCGACCGTCAGGATTCTGGCCAGGTGTTTCATGATCTCGTTCCTCTTCTTCGATGTGGCGCCGCGCTCCGTTGAACGCGACGGCGCCAGATTACGGACCGTAAGATTAAGCAAACCTGAAGGTCGCGCCGAAGTGACACGGTGCCGCATCAGACGAGTACGAAAGCCCGCCGCGCGCCGCCCGCATTTAAGGTCCACCTAAGACACGGGCGCTTATCATGGGAACCCCGGGTGCCACGGCGCCCCGTTGAAGAGACACCAATTCATGCGCGTATTGCTCGTCGAGGACGATCCGTTGATCGGCAGCGGGCTCGAACAGGGCCTCAAACAGGAAGGCTTCGCGGTCGACTGGGTGAAGGACGGCGACGCCGCGTCGCTCGCGCTGCGCGCGACCGGCTATGGCCTGCTGCTGCTCGATCTCGGGCTGCCGAACCGCGACGGCCTGTCGGTGCTTGCCGCGCTGCGACGCCGCGACGAAAACCTGCCCGCGATCATCATCACCGCGCGCGACGGCGTGCCCGACCGCATCGCGGGCCTCGACAGCGGCGCGGACGACTATCTCGTCAAGCCGTTCGAGCTCGACGAATTGCTCGCCCGCATCCGCGCGGTCAGCCGCCGCCACGCGGGCCGCGCGCAGACGACGCTCGTGATCGGCCCGCTGCGCCTCGACCCCGTCAAGCACCTCGTCTGGCTCAATGACGACGAAGTGCCGCTGTCGCCGAAAGAGTTCGTGCTGCTGCACGAGCTGATGCGCGACCCGGGCGCGGTGATTTCGCGCGAGCAGTTCGAGGAGCGGCTGTACAGCTGGGGCGAGGAAATCGAGAGCAACGCCGTGCAGGTGCACATCCACAACCTGCGCAAGAAGCTCGGCCACGACATGATCCGCACGGTGCGCGGCGTCGGCTACCGGATCGGTGACGGCGCATGACGCGCATGCAACGCGCGATCGCGCGCTGGCGCAACGCGTCGCTGCGGCGGCGCCTGCTGACGTGGCTGATGCCGGCCGCGTGCGTGATCGGCCTCGTCGCGAGTGCAGGCACCTACTGGGGCGCGCTGCGCGAGCTCGACGACCTGCTCGACGACCAGATGCGCAGCATGTCGAAGCAGATCGTCGTCGGCCCGAACGGCGAGCTGTCGTTCAGCGACCACGCCAACGGCAAGCACGGCTTCGAAGCGAGCGACCCCGACGCCGTGCTGCTGCAGGTCTGGCGCAACGGCACGCTCGTGTATTCCACCGACCGCGATTCGAAACTGCCGCCGCCTGAGCAGAAAGGCGTCGCGAGCGTCGACGTCGGCGGCCAGCCGTGGCGCACCTATGTAACCGAGCGCGGCGGCACGACGATCCGGCTCGCGCAGGCACGCCATGCGCGGTGGGAAGCGATCGCGGGCATCGCCGTGCACCTGCTGTGGCCGGTGTTCTCGATGCTGCCGCTGCTCGCGATCGGCCTGTGGTTCGGCATCGGCGCGGGGTTGCGGCCGCTGCGCACGATTGCATCCGGCCTCAAACGCAGGAATGCGAACAATCTGGAACCGGTCGACGTCGGCTCGATGCCGAACGAAGTCCGTCCGCTCGCCGAAGCGATCAACGACCTGCTCGCGCGCCTCGACCGCTCGTTCACGCTGCAGCGCCACTTCATCGCTGATGCCGCGCACGAATTGCGCACCCCGATCATGGGGCTGTCGATCCAGTCGCAGTTGCTGCGGCGCGCGGCGACCACCGAGGAACGCGAGCACATCCTCGCGCAGATCCAGGCGGGCACGACGCGCCTCGGCCACCTCGCCGAGCAGCTGCTGACGCTCGCACGCCTCGAACCCGATGCGCAGGCGGCGGCTTCCGCGTCGGCGCCCGTCGATCTCGCCGCGCTGTGCCGGTCGGTGGTATCGGATCGCACGCGCGTCGCCGACGCGCACCGGATCGATCTCGGCGCGATCGTGTCGACGCCCGTGATGACGTCGGGCAATGCGGACACGCTGCGCGTGCTGCTGAACAACCTCGTCGACAACGCGATCCGCTATGCGGGCGACGGTGCACGCGTCGATGTGTCCGCGCGGATCGACGGCACGACGCCCGTGCTCGAAGTCGCCGACGACGGCCCCGGAATCCCGGAAGCCGAACGCACCGACGTGTGGGAGCGCTTCTATCGCGGCGAGGGCGCGCAGGCGGTCACGTCGTCCGGCAGCGGGCTCGGCCTGTCGATCGTCAAGCGGATCGCCGAACAGCATCGCGCGACGGTCGCGCTCGGCACCACGCGCGGCGGGCGCGGGTTGACCGTCACGGTGCGCTTTCCGCTGCCGGCCTGACATCTGCGCGACGCGCGGCTTTTCCACAGATTGTGTTGGCAAGCTTGTGGACAACCGTCCAGCAACGGCACCAAGCCCTTGATCGGAAAGGGTTTGTCGAGCCTGCGCGGCAAATGCGCCAGCCCGGGGCTGCCGCACGCCCGACTCAGTTGTCGACGACGATCCGCTCGATCCGCAGGCCCGTCGAGGTTTCGAGGACGCTGGCGTGCTTCCGAACCGGGCAGTACAGGCGCCCTTCCGGGTAGCCGTCCGGTCTCGGCAGCGTCCGATCCTCGACGTGAACGACGACGGTCCCGTCGAGCGGATACGCGCCGACCTGTTCGCCCATGTAATAAAGCCTGCCGTTCAACTGGTAATAGCCGTTCCCGAGATACCAGAACGAATCCTTCCCGGTGGCGATCGGCGTGTTGCCGAGGTAGATCGCGTCGCCCTTCCTGACGATCGGGAAGAATCGCAAACCGATCCTCGATTCGACGATCGTGTAGTGATTGGCACGGATATCGTCGAGCACCTTGTCGCGGAGTGCGTCGTTCATGCGTTCCGCGTCATGGAAATACGCGGTCTCGTATCTCGGCGGGATGCACGCATGCGCACTCGCGCCACATGCCGCCGCCAGTAACGGCACGGCGATCTTCTTCCAGGTCGTTCTCACCGATTTCTCTCCAGGTTCCTTGTTGTTGGCCGACCATCCGCTGCAGCCGATGTTACCGGTGCCGGATCGCATCGCCAGTGTACCGACCCGGCCTCGCGCAACGACGTTCACCCATAAACTTGACAACCAGTTGTCCATTACGTAAAGTAGTTGTCAATTCATCCCGCGTATCGAACATGACGAAATCCGCGAAGTTGACCGCCGTCGCGCTGTCCGTATTCCGCTTGAACGGCCTGCTGATCGAGTGGGGCAACACCTTTGCCGGGCCACACGGCCTGACCAGTGCGCGCTGGCAGGTGCTGGGCGCCATCTCGATGGCGCCGGAAGCCCCGAACATCCCGCAGATCGCCGACGCGATGGGCATCACGCGGCAGGCGGTGCTGAAGCAGATCAACGTGCTGACCGACGAAGGGCTGGTCCAGTCGCTGCCCAACCCGGCGCACAAGCGCTCCCCCTTGTACGCGCTGACGCCGCGCGGCGCGGCGGCCTATCAGGCCGTGGTCGGGCAGTGGCAACAGCATGTCCGCGACATCGCCGGCGACTTCAGTTCGGCTGACCTGGATGCGGCGATCCGCGTTCTGTCGGCGATGTCCAGCGCGCATGGTGCCGATGCACCGACGTGAGCGCTCAATCGCCCCCGTCACTCTCACCCTCACCCGAAGGAGTTCCCATGCCTCATTTCAAGCCGCTGGATCCGGCCTTTCCGATCCAGCAACAGATCGCCATCGACGCTCAGCCGGTCGTCCTCGTCAACCTGTTCACGCTGGCCGCAGCCGACGAAGCGGACTTTCTCACCGTGTGGAAGGACGATGCCGAATTCATGAAGCGGCAGCCCGGGTTCATCTCGACCCAGCTGCATCGTGCGCTCGGCGACAGCCCGACTTACCTGAATTACGCGATCTGGGAATCGACCGAAGCGTTTCGCGCGGCCTTCACGCATCCCGAATTCGTCGCCAAGCTGTCGGCCTATCCGTCGTCCGCCGTCGCGAGCCCGCATCTGTTCCAGAAAGTCGGCGTGGCCGGTATCTGCACTGCGTGAGTGCACGCCCGAAGCGGGGCAATGCGTGGCATTCGCGGGTGTGTTGCGCGTCGCTCGCGCACCCCGACTTCTCCACAGAAAATGTTGGCAAGCTTGTGGATATCCTGCGCACCGCAACGCTAAGCCCTTGATCCGATGGACTTTGGCACGTGTGATGCAGACGGAGCCCCGGTGATGGCCGTCAAGTACCCCGCTTCGCCGCACTTCGCATCACGACGCCACGGCGATGCGTGCCGCCGTCGGCGCACACGTGCCCGACATGCGCTGCGCCACTTACCCACAGATTTTGTTGGCAAGCTTGTGGATATCCTGCGCAAGCCTGCGCTAACCCGTTGATCGGGCTACGGTTCATGTGCGGTGTCACGGTTGCGGCAACGAGCGGCGCGCGCATGCGCGCATGCGGACGATCCCGCGCAACGGCAGTGCACCGCCGTCGCCTTGACGCTCGCGCCCGCCACGCGTCAAGATCACGCGAGCCGCACGCAGCCGCGCATCGCCGGCTTCGCGCGACGGCTCAACGGGCCGGCCTTGCCGCCGGCACCGCACCACGACACTTCACTCCGAGGAAGGCCATGGAACACTTCACCGCGTGGCAGTTGGTCGTCTCACTCGTGCTGGTCGCCGTCGTCATCTATCCGTACGTTCGCATCGTCCGGCGCACCGGGCACTCGGGCTGGTGGATCCTGACGATGTTCGTCCCGATCCTGAACTTCATCATGTTGTGGGTGTTCGCATTCGTGCGCTGGCCCACTGTCGACGATCGGCAGCCCTGAGCGTCGCGACGACAGCCGGGGGGCTTGTCCACAGATTGTGTTGGCAAGCTTGTGGATAGCCTGCGCATACCGCGACCAAGCGCTTGATCCGAAAGACTTTGTCCGCGCCGCTTCAAATGCGGCACGCGGCCGGCAAAGTGCCGCTCGCGCATCGACTTGCTGTGTAACGGACCGCCTTCTACGTGTGCGAACCGGGTTTTCCACAGATTTTGTTGGCAAGCATGTGGATAGCCTGCGCATACCGCGGCCAAGCGCTTGATCCGAAAGACTTTGTCCGCGCCGCTTCAAACGCGGCACGGCGGCCCGCGCCACGCTTGACGCAGCCGCGCGCAGGCTTGTCCACAATTTTTGTTGGCAAGCATGTGGATATCCTGAGCATGCATGGCCTAAGTCGTTGATCGCACAACGTTTGATCGCGCGGGTCACGGCTGCGGCACGGCATGCATGCGGATCGCATCATGCACGCCGCGCCGCCCGCTTCAACCGAACGCCTGGACCACGATGCGCGCGACCGACGCGATCACGTCTTCTTTCGAGCGCGCATCGGCACGCGCCTGCGTGTAGTACACGGCCAGCGCGATCGGCGCACGCGACGGCGACCACACGACACCCGCGTCGTTGGTCGTCCCGTAGTCGCCGGTGCCCGTCTTGTCGGCGACCGTCCACCCGGCCGGCACGCCCGCGCGGAGCCGCTTGTCGCCGACCTTGTTGCCGCGCATCCACGTGACGAGCTGCGCACGCTGCGCGGCCGGCAGCGCATCGCCGAGCATCAGCACGCGCATGCTCGCGGCCATCGCGGCCGGCGTCGTCGTGTCGCGCAGGTCGCCCGGCAGCGCGGTATTCAGTTCGGTCTCCCATCGATCGACCCGGAACGAATCGTCGCCGATCGAGCGCGCGTAGGCCGTCACCGCCGACGGGCCGCCGAGCAGCTTCATCAGCAGGTTCGCAGCCGAGTTGTCGCTGTACTGGATCGCGGCCTCGCACAGCGCGGCGACCGTCATGCCGTCGTCGACATGCTTCCCCGACACCGGCGAATAGTTGACGAGGTCGGCCTTCGTATACGTCACGCGCTGTTGCAACAACGCCGGACGCTCGACGCTCTGCGCCAGCACCGCCGCGCTCAGCATCGCCTTGAACGTGCTGCAGAACGGGAAGCGCTCGTTCTGGCGATGTTCCGCGCGCCGGCCGGTCGCGATGTCGATCGCACACACACCGAGGCGGCCGCCCGCGCTGCGTTCGAGCGCCGCCAGCGCATCGAACGTCTCCGCATCGAGCGAGGCGGTCGTGGCCGCCGCGACCGCGGCGGCGGCCTCGCTCGACGGATCCGGTGCGGTAGCCTGCCGCGACGCGCACGCCGCGACGGTCAGGGCGAGCGGCGCCGTCGCGGCAGCCAGCAACAGGGTTCGACGTTTCGATGAGTAAGTCATGTCGGTTGTCTCGTGGTGGAATGGAAGCGAAACAGGTTGAAAACGCCCGGCCGGCGAGACAGCACTATCGGGACTTTACGGTTGCCTGACAAGCAACGATAATTGAGCGCTGACGAAAGAAATTCTTATGACAAAGCTCCGCCCTCATCTTCCGCTCAATGCGCTGCGCGCGTTCGAATCGTCGGCGCGCCACCTGAACTTCACGCGCGCCGGCCTCGAGCTGAGCGTGACCCAGGCCGCGGTCAGCCAGCAGGTGCGTTCGCTCGAGGAGCGGCTCGGCTGCACGCTGTTCACGCGGCTGCCGCGCGGCCTCGGGCTCACCGACGAGGGGCGCGCGCTGCTGCCCGTGCTGAGCGACGCATTCAGCCGCATCGAGACGGTGCTCAAGCAGTTCGACGGCGGGCGCTTCCGCGAGGTGCTGACGCTCGGCGTCGTCGGCACCTTTGCCCTAGGCTGGCTAATGCCGCGGTTGAAGCAGTTCGGCGATACGCACCCGTTCGTCGAACTGCGGCTGCGGACCAACAACAACGTCGTCGACCTCGCCGCCGAGGGCCTCGACTTCGCGATCCGTTTCGGGGAAGGCAACTGGCCGGCGACGCGCAACGAGCGCCTGCTCGACGCGCCGCTCACCGCGCTGTGTGCGCCCGACATCGCGCGGCGCCTCGCGCAACCGGCCGATCTCGCGAACGAAACGCTGCTGCGCTCGTACCGCATCGACGAATGGCACGGCTGGTTCGATGCGGCGCAGCTTGCGCCGTGGGCGGTCAACGGGCCCGTGTTCGATTCGTCGCGGCTGATGGTCGAGGCAGCAATGCAGGGCGCGGGCGTCGCGCTCGCGCCGGCCTGCATGTTCGCGCGTGAACTGCAGCTCGGCCTGCTCGCGCGACCGCTCGACATCGACGTGTGCGCGGGCGGCTACTGGCTTACGTCGCTGAAATCGAAGCCGCTCACGCCGGCGATGACACTCTTTCGCGACTGGATCGTGGCCGAAGCGGCCAGCACGGCGCAGGCCGAATGACACGGCCCCGCTTGTCCACAGAAAGTGTTGGCAAGGATGTGGATATCCTGGGTACCCGGGACCTAAGCCCTTGATCGCGCACGAATTAACCCGCCGACGCAGACATCGGGCAGCCCATGTACACGGGGCTTCGCGAGCCGGCCTTCGGCAGCCCGATCCTCAACTGTCACGACGCAATCGATTGCGAGTTATCCACAGAATATGTTGGCAAGCCTGTGGATATCCGTCCAATGCGCCGCGTAACACCCTGATACAAAAGGGGATTCAATATACGGACCTTGCGCGGTCAACCGTGTGGCAGCGCACGCGCTTTCGCTCGGCACGCGCAACACACCCGGCCCGGGGCCGGAAGGTTCTCCACAGATTGTGTTGGCAAGCTTGTGGATATCCTGCGCATCGGCCACCTAACTCATTGAGCGCACGGGGTTTTGTGCTTCGTCTGCAGAATCGGGCAGCGCCGGCGCAGCCCGTGCGGCTGGCGCCGGCGCCATCCGGGCATCAATGCCGGTCGAGCCCGCCGCGCAATTCGCTCGCCTTGTCGCGCAGCGCCTCGTAACCCGAGCGCGCATGCTCCGGCAGGTCGGGATCGCCGATCAGCGCGCCGAGCGTTTCGATCAGGCTGAACAGGATGCCCTTCGCCGCGCCGACCGCGATGCTCTGCGATTCGATCGACTTGTGCAGGTGGTCGACCGCCGCTTCCAGATTCTCGAGCTTGTGCTCGCTGTCGTCGGGCCGGTTGTCGGTCGTCATCGTCTACCTCCGCCATCGTTCAAGGGTCATGTCACGATTCTATGCCGCTGCGCGCGAACGTGGCGCGACATCGCGCAACGTTCGCGCAGCAACGCGCTACAGCACCGCGACCACCTTCACGCGGCCCGGCTGCTCCGCCGATGCAACCACCTGGCCGTCGACGCGGCGGAACGTGAGCGACACGGTTTCGTCGCCGACGCGCAGCGCGTCGATCCGCAGCCAGTCGACGCCTTCCGGCAGCGCCGGGCGCTCGACCCGCACCTCGTGGCGCGACGCGTCGATGCTCACGCCGAGGCAGGCCTGCAGCATCATGAACGGCGCGCCGGCCGCCCACGCTTGCGGCAGGCAGGCCACCGGATACGCGGTCGGCGGTTCGCCGCGCCGGCGCGGGAACCCGCAGAACAGTTCGGGCAGGCGCATCTCGAAGCTCACCGCCGCCTCGAACAACGCGCGCAGCAAGTTCACGGCGGCCGTCTTGTCGCCGTAGCGCGCCAGACCTCGCGCGATCAGCGCATTGTCGTGCGGCCACACCGAGCCGTTGTGATACGCCATCGGATTGAAGCGCGGCTGGCCGGCCGCGAGCGTACGGATGCCCCAGCCCGTCTGGAACAGCGTCGAGCCGAGCACGCCGGCAACCGCCGCGCCGCGCTCGGCGTCGGGCAACCCGAACGCGAGCAGATGGCCCGCGTTCGACGCGAACACGCGGCACAGGTCGCCATGACCGTCGAGCGCGATGCCGTAGAAATCGCCTTCCGGCATCCAGAACAGCGCGTCGACCTGCTCGCGCAGCGTCTTCGCACGCAACGCGTAGCGCGTGGCGTCGGCCGCGTGGCCGCGCCGGTGCGAGCACATCGACATCGCATCGAGCGCCGCGCACGCATACGCCTGCACTTCGACGAGCGCGATCGGCCCGTCCGGGAAGCGGCCGTCCGCATGAAACACCGAATCGTGGCTGTCCTTCCAGCCCTGGTTCGCGAGGCCGCGTTCCGACGTGCGCTGGTAATCGAGCAGTCCGTACGGATTGCGGTCGCACTTGTCGATCACCCATTGCGCGGCGCGCTCGAGCGCGGGCCACAGCTCGTCGATCAGCGCATCGTCGCCGGTGCGTTCGACATACGCGCCCGCGAGCACGATGAACAGCGGCGTCGTATCGACCCCGCCGTAGTACAGCGCGAACGGCACCTCGCCCGTCGCGGCCATCTCGCTGCGGCGGAACTCGTGCATGATCTTGCCCGGCTCCGCATCGCGGAACGCGGAGGTCTCGCGCGCCTGGTGCTCGGCCAGGAAGCGCAGCACGCCGCGCGCGAGCGACGGTTGCAGCCACAGCATCTGCAGCGACGTGATCACTGCGTCGCGGCCGAACGGCGTCGAGAACCACGGAATGCCCGCATACGGGTACGGCCCCGTGTCGAGCTGCGTCGTGAGCAGCCCGAGATCCGCGAGCGAGCGGTCGAGCCATGCGTCGAACAGCGGATTGCCGGTGTTCACGCGTGCCATCGATTCGCGCCTCGCGCGCATCTCGCGGTGCACGCCGACGAGCGCGGTGCGCAGCGCGACGCGGCCGCATCCCGGCGCTTCCGCATGCACCGGGCCGAGCGTTGCGTCGACGGTCAAGTAGATCGACACGCAGGCCTGCGCGGCGATCGTCAGCGTGTAGTCGGCACGATCGACCGACAGCGCGTCCGGCGCCGGCGAGAAATGCACGGTCACGTTGCGCTCGACGCCGTCGAGGCCGTCATAGCGCAGCCGCACCGCGCCCGCGTCGACGCGCGGCGCCACCACGGTGCCGCGCTTCGGGCGCTGCGTGCCGCGCACTTCGAACATGTCCTTGAAATCGGCCGCAAACGACAGCGACAGCGGCACCTCGGCTTCGCTTGCACCGTAGTTCGTCAGCGTCAGCGCTTCGTAAAGCACGTCGCCCGCGAGCACGCGCATCCGCTCGATGTGGATCACGCCCTCGGGCGTTTCGTGGCCGCCGAGCGGCGGCAGCGGTCGGTTCGTCAGGTGCGCTGTAAACGATGCGTTGTCGGCGCTCGTCGCGCCCGACAGCAGCGACGGCGCGCGGCCGCCGAAGGTCAGGCGCCACGTCGACAGCACGCGCATGTCGTCGACGAACAGGCCGTCGTCACGGCCGCCGATGTCGCCGAGCGCATCGCTGACCACGAACGCGTCGCCGGATTTCAGGACGTACTGATTATTGCGCGCCAGTGCCTGCGGATCGGCTTCGGGCGCGATGAATGCGGGGGCCGACGCTGGGGTCGGGGCAGCAGGCGCGACTGACTGCGCCTGCGTCGTCTTGGCTTCGGCGTGATTCGGCATCGATGCTCCTGTGTCGGAACGCAACGCGCGGCGCGTCGCGTGTTTCGCACAGGATAGGACAGAACGGGGGACGTGCGCAGCGACGAAAAAGACGCGACGCCATGCGACGCTGTCGTCGCCGCATGGCATCGCGCAGGCACGTCAGTCGCTGGTCAGAACTTCCACAGGATGTTGCCGAGGATTGCGTTGTCGCGCACACCGCTGCCGTACTGGCCGCTGTACGTGAGGCCGAGCGTCAGGCGTTTCGTGATGTTCGCGTCGATGCCGGCCTCGAGCACGGCGCTGTCGCGAGCAATCGGCACGCCCGATACCTGGAACGACGTCCCGCCGTTCGCGAACGTGAATGCCGACGACGGAGTCACGTTGCCGAACGCATGCCGCCAGCCGACCGTCCCGCGCGCGGTGAACGTGCCGCTCCCGATCGAGCCGAGCTGCGACGCCGCGCGCAAACCGAGGGTCGAGAAGCCGACGTGGGTCGTCTGGCCGCCGGCACGCAGCGCGGCCGCACCACCGGTTTCCGTATAGCCGTCGGTATGCAGGTTCACATACGCGAGGCCCGCGAACGGCTCGATCGCCACGGGCCCGACCGGCAGCGCGAAGCCGACTTCGCCGAACACCTGCGCCGAATTCGCGTCGTAGCCGGCCGAGTCGTGATCGGAGAAGCCCGCGAAGCCCGGGGACCGGTCGCTGTTGATCCGGTACCACGTGTACGACGCGCCGCCGCGCACACCGAGCGCACCATACTGCGCGCCGCCGTACAGCGACAGGTAGTAGCTGTTCACCGACGCCGACGAACTCTGGTCGTTGTCGAGCGAGCTGTGCGTGACGCCCGCCGCCAGGCCCGCACGCCACTTGTCGTTGAGCGCCATGTCGGCACCGGCGATGAAGCCGGTCATGCTGCGGTTGATCGTCGACGCGTTGGCGTCGCCGGCAAGCCGGCTGCGGCCACCGAACGCCTGCCCCCAGACGACCGGCTGGTAAGGCGTGCCACCGTAGCAGCCGTCGCGCGAGCCGATCCGGCGATCCGGCGGCAGCGTCGAGGCGACCGCGCCGGCCGTGTTGTCGCCGCACAAGGCTGCGCCACCCGACGACAGCGCGGCGAGCGGGCCCGATCCGGGCGCGAGGCCCTGGCGGACGCGATCGGTCACAGCGTCGCGCACGTAGCGGCTGTCGAGCAGCAGCATGCTCTTCAGGCTCGCCTGCAGCTCACCGTCGAGCAGCCCGTATGCGCGGCGCGCGGTCGTCGCATCGGTCGTCATCACGGCGTCGTACAGCGGGTTGCCGGCGCCGAGCCCGCCGAGTGCGGCCGCGACCGAACGCTGGTTCGGCGTCGTCGCGACATCGGGGAACGCGGTACCGTTCGAGACCAGCCGCAAGTACACGTGATCCGGATCGTAGCTGAGCGTCGGCGCGAGGAACGCGTAGTTCGCACTCACCTGGCTGAACGTGCCCTGCACGCCCGACGATGCGGAGAGGATCGTATAGGTCGTACTCGGCTGGTAGCCGCTCTGGTTCGCGAGCACCTGCACGGTGCCGCCGTTCAGCGTCGCCGTGCCGCCCGCCGCGAGGCTGCCGCTTTGCTGCGGCGAAGCCGCGACCTGGAACGTCGAGCCCGGCTGGAACGTGACGTTGCCGCCCACGTTCAGCGCCGCGCCCGGCTGCGACGCGGCCGCCGTCGCGCCGCCCTGCACCACGAGGCCGCCGATCGTGCCGGTACCCGTGACCGTCGCGCCGCTCTGCACGGTCACGGTCGACTGGCCGAGCGAACCATTGACGGCGAGCGTGCCTGCGCTGACCGTGGTCGGGCCGCTCAGCGTGCTGGTGCCCGTCAACGTCAGTTGCCCGCTGCCGGCCTGCGTCAGCGAACCGGTGCCGGACAGCACGCTTGCGATCGTCACGTTGCCGGATTGATTGACGATCAGCGCGCCGTTGTCGACGACATTGCCGGCGATGCTGCCCGACGTGCCGCCGTTGCCGAGTTGCAGCGCGCCACCGGCCGCGATCGTGGTGCCGCCCGTGTACGTGTTCGCGCCCGTCAGCGTCTGGATACCGGTGCCGGCGATCGTCACGCCGCCCGCACCGCCGATCGTCCCGCCGAACGTGCCGTTGCCGCTACCGTTCAACGTCAGCGCATTGGCGCCGAGATTGACGGTCGCGCCGGCCGTGCCGTTCAACGTGCCGATCGTCTGCGCGCCTGTCGCACCGCTCGCATCGAACGTCGCACCCGTGCCCGCGAGATTCACCGCGCCCGTCGACGCGAGGCTGCCGCCCGCGCCGAGTGCCAGCGTGCTGCCGCCGTTGATCGTCGTGCCGCCGGTGAACGTGTTCGCGCCCGTCAGCGTTTGCGTGCCGGTGCCTGCGAACGTCACGCCGCCCGTGCCGCCAATCGCGCCGCCGAACGCTGCGTTGCCGCTGCCGTTCAAGGTCAGTGCATTCGTGCCCAGGTTCACGTTCGTGCCGGCGATGCCGCTCAGCGCACCGATCGTCTGTGCGCCCGTCGCACCACTCACGTTGAACGTCGCGCCCGTGCCGGCAAGATTCACCGCGCTGCCCGACGCGAGGCTGCCACCTGCACCCAACGCCAGCGTGCTGCCGCCGTTGATGGTCGTGCCGCCCGTGTAGGTGTTCGCGCCCGTCAGCGTCTGTGTGCCGGTGCCCGCGAACGTCACGCCGCCCGTGCCGCCGATCGCGCCGCCGAACGTGCCGCTGGTGCTGCCGTTCAGTGTGAGCGCATTCGCGCCGAGGGTCACATTCGTGCCGGCGCCGCCGGACAGCGTGCCGATCGTCTGCGCGCCCGATGCGCCGCTCAGGTTGAACGTCGCGCCCGTGCCGGCCAGATTCACCGCACTGCCCGATGCGAGGGTGCCGCCCGCGCCCAGCGCCAGCGTGCTGCCACCGTTGATGGTCGTACCACCCGTGTAGGTGTTCGCACCGGTCAGCGTCTGCGTACCGGTGCCCGCGAACGTCACGCCGCCCGTGCCGCCAATCGCGCCGCCGAATGTGTTGTTGCCGCTGCCATTCAGCGTGAGCGCATTCGCGCCCAGGTTCACATTCGTGCTGGCTGCGCCGGTCAACGCGCCGAGTGTCTGCGCGCCCGTCGCGCCGCTCAGGTTGAACGTCGCGCCCGCGCCGGCCAGATTCACCGTGCTGCCCGACGCGAGGCTGCCACCCGCGCCAAGCGCCAGCGTGCTGCCGCCGTTGATGGTCGTGCCGCCCGTGTAGGTATTCGCGCCAGTCAGCGTTTGCGTGCCGGTGCCCGCGAACGTCACGCTGCCCGTGCCGCCGATCGCGCCGCCGAACGTGTTGTTGCCACCGCCGTTCAGCGTGAGCGCATTCGCGCCCAGGTTCACGTTCGTGTTGGCCGCGCCGGTCAGCACACCGATCGTCTGCGCGCCCGATGCGCCGCTCAGGTTGAACGTCGCGCCCGTGCCGGCGAGGTTCACCGCACTGCCCGACGCAAGGCTGCCGCCTGCGCCAAGCGCGAGTGTGCTGCCACCGTTGATGGTCGTACCACCCGTGTAGGTGTTCGCACCGGTCAGCGTCTGCGTACCGGTACCCGCGAACGTCACGCCGCCCGTGCCGCCAATCGCGCCGCCGAATGTGTTGTTGCCGCTGCCATTCAGCGTGAGCGCATTCGCGCCCAGGTTCACATTCGTGCTGGCTGCGCCGGTCAACGCGCCGAGTGTCTGCGCGCCCGTCGCGCCGCTCACGTCGAATGTCGCGCCCGTGCCGGCAAGGTTCACGGCACTGCCCGACGCGAGGCTGCCGCCCGCACCGAGCGCCAACGTGCTGCCGCCGTTGATGGTCGTGCCCCCGGTGTACGTGTTCGCGCCCGTCAGCGTTTGCGTGCCCGTACCCGCGAACGTCACGCTGCCCGTGCCGCCGATCGCACCGCCGAACGTGTTGTTGCCACTGCCGTTCAGCGTGAGCGCATTCGCGCCCAGGTTCACGTTCGTGTTGGCCGCGCCGGTCAACGCACCGATCGTCTGCGCGCCGGATGCGCCGCTCAGGTTGAACGTCGCGCCCGCGCCGGCAAGATTCACTGCACTGCCCGACGCGAGGCTGCCGCCGGCGCCAAGCGCGAGTGTGCTGCCGCCATTGATGGTCGTACCGCCCGTGTAGGTATTCGCGCCCGTCAGCGTCTGCGTGCCGGTACCCGCGAACGTCACGCCACCGGTGCCGCCGATCACGCCGCCGAACGTGCCGTTGGTGCTGCCGTTCAACGTCAGCGCATTCGCGCCCAGGTTCACGTTCGTGCCGGCGATACCGCTCAGCGTGCCGAGCGTCTGCGCGCCCGATGCGCCGCTCAGGTTGAACGTCGCGCCCGTGCCCGCAAGATTCACCGCACTGCCCGACGCGAGGCTGCCGCCCGCGCCCAGCGCCAGCGTGCTGCCTGTGTCGATCGTCGTGCCGCCCGTGTACGTGTTCGCACCCGTCAGCGTCTGCGTGCCTGTGCCCGCGAACGTCACGCCACCGGTGCCGCCGATCGCGCCGCCAAACGTACCGCTCGCGGTTCCGCTCAGCATCAGCCCGTTCGCGCCCAGATCCACGGTCGTACCGCCTGCGCCGTTCAACGCGCCGATCGTCTGCGGGCCCGATGCGCCGCTCAGGTTGAACGTCGCGCCCGCGCCGGCGAGATTCACCGCACCCGTTGCGGCCAGGCTGCCGCCCGCACCGAGCGCCAGCGTGCCGCCGGCGCCGACCGTCGTGCCGCCCGTGTACGTGTTCGCACCCGTCAGCGTCTGCGTGCCCGTACCCGCGAACGTCACGCCACCCGTGCCGCCGATCGCGCCGCCGAACGTGTTGTTGCCGTTGCCGCTCAACGTCAGCGTGTTCGTGCCCAGGTTCACGTTCGTGCCGGCCACACCGGTCAGCGCGCCGATCGTCTGCGGGCCCGATGCGCCACCCAGGTTGAACGTCGCGCCCGCACCGGCGAGATTCACCGTACCGGTCGATGCGAGGCTGCCGCCCGCGCCCAGCGCCAGCGTGCTGCCACCGTTGATCGTCGTGCCGCCCGTGTACGTGTTCGTGCCGGACAGCGTTTGCGTGCCCGTGCCGGCCACGGTCAGGCCGCCGGTACCGCCGATCGCGCCGCCGAAATTGCCGCTGGCCGTCCCGCTCAGCGTCAGCCCATTGCCGCCGAGGTTCACGGCCGAGCCGGCGACACCGCTCAGTGCGCCGATCGTCTGCGGGCCCGTCGCGCCGCTCACGTCGAACGTCGCGCCTACGCCGGCCACGTTCACAGCGCCCGTCGACGCGAGGCTGCCGCCCGCGCCCAGCGCCAGCGTGCCGGCGTTGATCGTCGTGCCGCCCGTGTAGTTGGACGCGCTCGTCAGCGTCGTCGTCGCCGCGCCGTTCTTCACGAGACCGCCCGCGCCGGAGATGCCGCCGTTCAGCGTGAGGGCGTTGCTGCCGCCGAGCGTGAGTGTCGCGCCCGTGCCGAGATTGACCGCGTTGTTGACCGACAGGCTCGTGCTCGTGTCGAGCGTCGCCGCGCCGCCGACGTTCAGCGCGCCGCCTCCGAGCGCCCCGCTGTTGCCGAGCACCAGACCGCCGCTGTTCAGGTTCGTGCCGCCCGTATAGACGTTCGCACCCGTCAGTGTCTGCGTGCCGGTGCCGGCCAGCGTCAGGCTGCCCGTCCCGCCGATCACGCCGCTGAAGGTGCCGCTGGCGGTCCCGCCCAGCGTCAGCCCGTTGCCGCCCATATTGACGATCGTCCCCGCGACACCCGACAGCGCGCCGATCGTCTGGGGACTGGTCGCGCCGCTCACGTCGAGCGCCGCGCCCGCGTTGGCGAGATTCACCGCGCCGGTCGCTGCCAGGCTGCCGCCCGCGCCCACCGCCAGCGTGCCGGCGTTGATCGTCGTGCCGCCCGTGTAGGTGTTCGCGCCCGTCAGCGTCGTGGTCGCCGCGCCGTTCTTCACGAGACCGCCCGCGCCGGAAATGCCGCCGCTCAGCGCAAGTGCATTGCTGCCGCTGAGCGTCAGCGTCGAACCGTTCGCAAGATTGACTGTGTTGGCGACCGACAGGCTCGCATTCGTGTCGAGCGTTGCCGCGCCTGCGACGTTCACCGTGCCGGTACCGAGCGCGCTGTTGTTGCCGAGCACCACGCTGCTGCCGCCGTTCAGGTTCGTACCGCCCGAGTAGGTGCTCGCGCCGTTCAGCGTCTGTGTGCCGGTGCCGGCCAGCGTCAGGCTGCCGGTGCCGCCGATCGCGCCGCTGAAGGTGCCGCTGGCGGTTCCGCCCAGCGTCAGCGCGTTAGCGCCCAGCGCGACGTTCGTCCCGGCGACACCCGACAGCGCACCGATCGTCTGCGCACCGGTCGCGGCGCTCACGTCGAGCGCCGCACCCGCGCCGGCCAGGTTCACCGTGCCCATCGCCGCGAGGCTGCCGCCGCCGCTGATCGCCAGCGTGCCCGCGTTGATCGTCGTGCCGCCCGTGTAGGAGTTCGCGGCCGTCAACGTCGTCGTCGCCGCGCCGTCCTTCACGAGACCACCCGCGCCGGTGATGCCGCCGTTCAGCGTGAGGCCGTTGCTGCCGCCCAGAGTCAGTGTCGAACTGGTGGCGAGGTTGACTGCGTTGTTGACCGACAGGTTCGCGCTCGTATCGAGCGTCGCCGCGCCGCCGACGGTCAGTGCGCCCGTGCCGAGCGCCGCGTTGTTGCCGAGCACCAGCCCGCCAGCATTCAGCGTCGTACCGCCGGTGTAGTTGTTCGCGCCGGACAGCGTCACCGTCGCCGCGCCGTTCTTCACGAGACCGCCGCCGCCCGAGACCGTACCGCTCAGGCCGACATTGGTGCTACCGGCGAACGTGAGCGTCGTGCCGGTGGCGACGTTGACATTGTTCGCGAGCGACACGTTGGTGGTCGCATCGAGCGTCGACGAACCGTTCA
The DNA here is from genome assembly GCF_017104825.1 of Burkholderia sp. Ac-20345. Taxonomy (NCBI): domain Bacteria; kingdom Pseudomonadati; phylum Pseudomonadota; class Betaproteobacteria; order Burkholderiales; family Burkholderiaceae; genus Burkholderia; species Burkholderia sp. Ac-20345. The sequence goes on from NZ_JAAGPO010000051.1 coordinate 22,602, forward strand.
CGTTCACCGCGCCGGTGCCGAGCGCCGTATTGCTGCCGACCGCGAGGTTGCCGCCGCTCAGGTTCGTGCCGCCCGTGTAGACGTTGTTGCCTGTCAGCGTCTGCGTGCCGGTGCCGGACAACGTCAGGCTGCCCGCGCCGCCGATCGTGCCCGCATACGTCGTATTGCCGCTGCCGTTCAACGTCAGCGAATTGCCGCCGAGGTTCACGTTGGTGCCGGCCGCGCCCGCCAGAGCGCCGACCGCCTGCGCGCCCGACGCGCTGCTCAGGTCGAACGTCGCACCCGCGCCGGTCAGGTTCACCGTGCCGGACGCCGCGAGGCTGCCGCCCGCGCCCAGCGCGAGCGTGCCGCTGTTGATCGTCGTGTCGCCGGTGTAGGTGTTCGCGCCGGTCAGCGTCAGCGTCGCCGCACCGTTCTTCACGAGGCCGCCGTTGCCGTTGATGGAGCCGGCCAGCCCGAGATTGTTGCTGCCGCCGACCGTCAGCGTCGTGCCCGTGGCGAGATTGACGGTGTTGTTGAGCGTCGCGTTCGTACTCGAGTCGAGCGTGGCCGACCCGTTGACGTTCAGTGCGCCGCTGCCGAGCGCCGAATTGTTGCCGACTACGACGCCGCCGGCGTTCAGGTTCGTGCCGCCCGTGTAGTTGTTCGCGCCGGACAGCGTCAGCGTGCCGCCGTCGTTCTTCGTCAGCGCGCCGCCGCCCGACACGGTGCCCGACAGCGTGAGTCCGGTCGAGCCCTGCACCGTCAGTCCGCCCGCGCCGAGCGTCACGTCGTTGGCGACGTTGAGCCCGGCCGTGCCCGCCTGCAACGCGCCGCCGGTGGCCGTGATGGTGCCGGTGCCGAGCGATGCGTTGTTGTTGATGATCGCGGTACCGCCCGCCAGCGTCGCATCCTGCGCGGTCGATGCGCCGTTGATCGTCCAGTTGCCGCTCTGGACGTTCAGGTGATTGAAGTTGATGTAATTGTTGGCCGCGATCGTGCCGTTCGCGCTGGCCCCCTGCTGCAGCTTGAGCGTGTTGTCGCCGCCCGCGCCGCCGTCGACCGTGCCCGTCGCCGCAACACCCAGCGTGATCGGGCCGACCGTGATGTTGACCGCGGCGCCGGTGCCGCCCGCCGTGTTGACCGACGAGCCCGTCACCGCGGTGAACGAGTTCGTGCTGTTCGCGCCCATCGACACGCTGCCGTTGATCGTGCCCGAGTTGACGAACGAGTTGCCCGCCCCGGGCGTGCCGTTCGAACCGAGCGACACACGGCCGGTGATCGTCCCGCTGTTGGTCATGTTGACCGTGGCGCCGCCGTATGCGGCGACCACGGGCGCATCCGCGCCGGTGAGGGTCGCGCCGACCAGCGGGTTCGAGCCGATCGTGCCGGTGTTGTTGATCGTCGACGTGCCGCCGGTGCCGTTCTGGACCGACAACGCCATGCCCGTCACGCCGCTGATCGCCACGCCGGTCGAGCCGTTCATCGTGCCGTTGTTGATGACGGTGGTGCCGGCACTCGCCGCCGAGTTGCCGATCACCGCGCCGCTCGACAGCACGCCGAGACCGGTGCCGAGCGCCGACGGATCGATCGTGCCGTTGTTGGTCAGCTGGGTATTGTTGCCCGTCAGCGACATCGCGGTGCCACCGACGCCGAGCAGCACGCCGACGCTCGCGCCGGGGTTGACGGTCGCATGGATGTTGTTCGCGCTGTTCGAATAGCTCGGCGCAAGCGGGTTGGCGACCCCGGAGCAGGTCACCGTCGTGCCTGCCGTGGTACAGGTCGCATTGGCGGGCACGATACCGGCGCCGGACAGCGCCAGGAACACACCCGTCGGCAACAGCAATTTCGGAAACGGCTCGCCGGTTTTTTTCGAACGCGCAAGATTCATGCTTTCCCTCGTCATGTTATTGGAATTGGCATTACCGTGAAATCGAACAGCCGACAGCAGAAAACCGCGGACAATAGCGCGCCCCCCGGCTGTCGCGATGCGACGTCGGTTTATTCATGGACGAATCTTTGAATGGCCCTGGAAGGCAGGCTTGAAACTAGTCGAACGACATGTCGATGGCCCCTGTTTTTCTGCAGCGATTTTCTGGTTGATTTGATTACCGCCCCGCTTTTGTCAGACAAGGCTATATCAAAAAAACAGGCTTTTCCAGTCGATCTTTCCCCTGTACGACCGGGGATCAGCAGGGGCGCATTTTTTACTTATCGGAACGCTCCAAACAGGTAAGTCCGTGCACTACTCGCCAGTTTATTTTGATCTCCGTCAAAAAATACCGAAGCGAAGCATCCGTAAAAACACCGACATCAGCCTGATTATCGCGATTGCCTTTTGCAATGCAATATCGTCATTCTGGAAATCGTTTACGAGAGATAATTCGCGCCATCATTCACAGGACAAAAACACTGGAATATCCGGCGCGTATCCGATCCCTTCGAGTTTCGCCACGTACCGTTGGGGAAACGAAACCCGCCCACATCACGAAAACAGGCTCATCAGATAAAGCATCGGGCGGAACGAGACAGGCCGCGCATCGGGATTCACCCACAACCGCGCTGCATACACCGCATAGGCCGGCACTTCGCGCCAGCTCGAATAGACGTCGCGCAACTGGAAGCGGCGCGGATACGCGGCGGAGATGTTCGCCCGCGCGATGCCGACGCGTTCGAACGCGAGGCGCGCCCGCGCGAGGTGGTAGTACTGGCTGACGATCAGCACCCGCGACAGGCGGTGCGCCTGCAGGTAGGCGAGCGTGTGCTGCGCAGTCGCGAGTGTGTTGTCGCCCTGGTCGTCGACGGCGATCCGGTCGGCCGGCACGCCGCGCGCCACGAGATAGTCGCGCATCGCGGTCGCCTCGTTCAGCCCGGGGCCGTCGATCGCGCCGCTGACGAGGAACGCCGGGCACTGCCCCGTGCGGTAGCAGCGCACGCCGACGTCGAGCCTGGCGGCGAGCACCGGCTTCGGCGCGCCGGTCTCGTCGAGCGCGTTGCCGAAGATCACGGCGACGTCGGCCGGCTCGCTCGGCATCCGCATTCCGTACGCAACGAGCGCGACGGCTGCGACGATCCAGAGACAGGCAACGACCGCCAGCAGGCGGCCCATGCGGGCAAACAAGCCCCGTTTGGTGTGGTTTTTCAAGGTTTTCGGTCTCTCAGGTCGTCGGGCGTATCGGCGTGCCCGGCCCCGGACGGGCGCGTAACGCTAGCACGGTGCGCGTTCAGGTGTCCACGCGACGGACGGCGGCCAGCCGTCCGGCAAGTCGACCGGAGAACCGTGCCCGGCGAAGCGGGCAGGCAATACGGAGATTGAAAGAATGTGAATGGCCGCGCCGCGATGCACGGCCCGGCACGGCCCGAATCAGTCGATCGGGCACATCGCGAGCCGCCCCATCGCCTCGCCGGCGCCGCGCACCGCGCAGGTGGCCGGCTCGTCGGCAATCCGGGCGACGAGCCCGGTCTCGTCGTACAGCAGGCGTTCGAGATCCGCGAGCAGCGCACCGCCGCCCGTCAGCACCACGCCGCGATTCGCGATGTCGGTCACGAGCTCGGCCGGCGCATTTTCCAGCACCGACTTCACCGCGCCGATCACCTGCTTGAGCGGCGCGGCCAGCGCGTCCGCCACATCGTGGTTGGACAGCTCGATCGAGCGCGGCAGGCCGTCGCCGATGCTGCGCCCGACCGCGCGCGTCGACCTGCGCGGCACCGCGCTGGTGGCCGAGCCGATCGACTGTTTCACGTGCTCGGCTGTCTGCTCGCCGAGCAGCACGCCATACAGGTTGCGGACATGGTTGACGATCGCCGCGTCGAACTGGTTGCCGCCGACGCGAATCGCCTCGCGGTAGACGATGCCGCCGAGCGCGATCACCGCCACTTCCGTGGTCCCGCCGCCGATATCGACGACCATCGAGCCGACCGGCTCGGTCACCGGCAGGCCCGCGCCGAGCCCGGCCGCCAGCGATTCCTCGATCAGTTCGACGTCCGATACACCCGCCGCGAACGCCGCCTCGCGGAGCGCGCGGCGCTCGACGGCCGTCGCATCGGACGGCACGCACAGCGTGACCTCGACGCGGCGGCCGAAGCGCGAACGCGTGCGCGACATGTCAATGAAGCTGCGGATCATCTGCTCGGCCGCGTGCGCGTCGGCGATCACGCCATGCCGCATCGGCCGCACGGCTTCGAGATGCCCCGGTTCGCGGCCGAGCAGCGCCTTCGCGAGCTCGCCGACGGCCTCGAGCGTCGGCCGCGCGTCGGTCGCGCCGGCCTTGCGGAAGCAGACGACCGACGGCTGGTTCAGCACCACGCCGCGTTCGTGCGTATAAATCCGCGTACTCGCCGTTCCAGGGTCGATCGCAACGGGTTGCGCAAACAACTTTCCGAACAGCGGTGTCGACATATCAAACCTTTGTAATCGAACGGGCCAGGGCAGCCGCGCCGCATTTCCGCGGCGCATCCATGCCGCTCCATCACGACCTTAGCGGCAAATCGTTCCGATACTTTAGGCAATTCCGATGATTTTTTCGCGAAACAATTGTCAAAAGTGCCGGTCCGGGCACATCCGGCTACGCGACAGCCGCTCGCATTACGCCTGTAAAACACGGTAATCTCTCGGTCTTGCCTGCTCCCGGCAGGCCTCAGACGCCCGATCACGCCAGGTATTTCCTCCATGACAGCGACCGTTTCCTTCCGCTGGGCGCGGGTGCGCCCGCTTTGCACGACGCTCGTCGCCTTCTGGTGCTGCACGGTCGCCGCGCAACCGCTGCCGGCCGCCGAATCCGCCGCCGCCCAGGCAACTGCCGCCAGCGCGCCGGCTGCCGCGCCCGCCGCATCCGCACACACCTGCGACGCCGACGGCGGCCCGGCCGGCCGCCCGTCGGTCGGCCTCGTGCTGTCCGGCGGCGGCGCGCGCGGCTACGCGCACCTCGGGGTCCTGAAGGTGCTGGAGGACAACCGCATCCCGATCGACTGCATCGCGGGCACCAGCATGGGCGCCGTGGTCGGCGGCCTGTACGCGAGCGGAATGGCTGCCGGCGAGATGCAGAAGCGGCTGTCGGAGGTCAACCTCGCGGACGTCGCGTTCGACGTGACGGAGCGCGCGGACCTGCCGCAAACCAGCCGGGAGGACGAACGCCTGTACATCAACGGGCTGACGCTCGGCTTCGGCAAGAAAGGCGTGAAGGCGCCGGTCGGCCTCGTGCAGGGCAACCGGCTGCAGGCGTTGCTCGCGAACTGGACGGCCGCCGTGCCGACCAACCAGCCGTTCGACCGCCTGCCGATCCCGTACCGCGCGGTCGCGACCGACCTGCAGACGGGCCAGATGGTGGTGCTCGACCACGGCTCGCTGCCGCTCGCGATTCGCGCGAGCATGGCGATGCCGGGCCTGTTCGCGCCGGCCGAGATCAACGGGCGCGCGCTCGTGGACGGCGGTCTCGTCAGTAACCTGCCCGTCGACACCGCACGGCAGATGGGCGCGAACGTCGTGATCGCGGTCGACATCGGCTCGCAACTGCGCCCGCTCGACGCGCTCGCATCGCCCGCCGACGTGATGCAGCAGATGGTGGGCATCCTGATCCGCCAGAACGTGACCGCCCAGCGCAAGCAGCTCGACGCGCAGGACGTGCTGCTCACGCCGGACCTCGGTTCGCTCGCGTTCACCGATTTCCAGAACGCGAAGCAGGCGATCGCCGCCGGCGCGGCTGCCGCGACCGCGGCGCTGCCGAAACTGCAGCGCTTCGCGCTCACGCCGGAACAGTATGCGGCCTACCGGTCCGCGCACGCGCAGCCACTGCCGCCGCCGATCCGGATCACGCGCATCGACATCAAGACCACCGGCGGCGTGCCGAAGCGGGTCGTCAGCAACGCGCTGCACGTGAAGCCCGGCGACACTTACGATCCGAAGACGGTCAGCCAGGATCTGCTGGGGCTCACGACGGGCGGCAACTTCGAGAGCGTCACGCAGCAGATCGTGAGCCACGGCGACGAAAACGTGCTCGAGATCGATGCGCGCGAGAAATACTGGGGGCCGAATTTCCTGCTGTTCGGGCTCGGCATGTCGAGCAGTTCGACCGACGAGGGCGGCTTCCGCCTGCACGTCGGCTACCGGCGGCCATGGCTCACCGAATCCGGGCTCGAATTCCGCGCGGACACGACGATCGGCAGCGACCTGCAATCCGCGCGCATCGAGTTCCGCCAGCCGCTGTCGATGGCCTACGGCGTCTATCTGTCGCCGTACGCGGAATACCAGCGCCGTTACGCGAACCTGTACGACGACAGCGGCAACGTGAAGATCACGCAGTACCTGATGCAGACCGCACGCGCCGGGCTCGATCTCGGCCTGCCGATCGGGCGCCTCGGCGATTTCCGGATCGGCCTCGGTTATGTGACCGGGCACGGCTCGCCGACCTACAACCTGCCGTTCGACGACGGCAGCGGCCAGACGCTGCTGTGGCCGAGCTTCACGTCGCAGGCGCTGACCGCCCGCGCACGGCTCGTCATCGACCAGCTCGACGATCCGCTGTTCCCGCGCAAGGGCTATTTCACCGAGCTGCGTATCGAACGCTCGCTGGTCTCGCGCAACGGGGGCTCGGCGTCGGACTTCGACGACAGCATCAACACCGCGCCCTACACCGAGATCTACGGCAAGGCGATGGTTGCGCAGCAGTTCGGCCGGCACAGCATCAGCGCGACGATCGAAGGCGGCAAGAGCATCGGCGGCACCAACCTGATCAACGCGTTCAATTTCACGCTTGGCGGCTTCCAGCATCTGTCCGCGTATGCGGCCGACCAGTTGAACGGCAACGAGCTCGCGTATGCGCAGGTGACCTACATGAACCAGTTGATGTCGTTCAATGCATCGCCGATCAAGGCGCTGTCGGTGGGCGCCAGCGCGGAAGTCGGCAACGTCTGGTCGAGCGGCCAGAAGATCGGCGGCGGCGCGCTCAAGCAGAGCTACACGTTCTTCACGAGCCTGTCGACCGCGTTCGGGCCCGTGTACATCGGCGTGGCGCTCGCGCCCGGCGGCCGTCGCAACTTCTACCTGCAGCTCGGCCGTACATATTGAGCGTGCGCGGATCAGAACTCCGCGGCCATCGCGACCGCCCGGGCGCGCGCCCGCTCGATGCTGTCGCTTGCCCGCGCACTCCACGTGTGTTCGACGGTCAGGCTTCTGACCTCGCTCACGCCAATGAACCTCAGCCAGAATTCGATGTAGTCGGCCTGGTGCCGGAACCCGGGATTGTCGGCGCCCGCGCCGGTTTCCCGGCTCTGTCCGCGAACATGGATGACCAGCGCGCGCGGAATCTCCAGCAGCGGCGCGTACGCGTTGCCGTCGAACGTAAACAGCATGTTCCGCTGGCTGACGAGATCGATCAGTTGCTTGAGCTTGTACGGATAGCCGAAATTCCACATCGGCACGCCGACGACGATCCGGTCCGCTTCCTGAAAGCGCTTCACGAGCGACTGGATGCGCCGCCAGATCGACTGTTCGGCCTCGTCCATCGGCGCGTTTGCGACACCCTTGTACTTCGCGCCGATCGCGTCGCTGCCGAAGTCCGGCAAGTCTTCCTCCCAGACATTCAGCGTATCGACGTCGATCGTTGCACCCGTCTCCCGGTACGCATCGACAAACGCATTGGCGACCGCGACCGAAGCCGACCTGGCGCCACGGGGAGAAGACACGATGTTCAAAAGCCGCATGATGTGTGACCCGGACAGGAATGCATGAACAAGGGGGCGGCCATCGTGGCGGCCCCGGCTTCACTGCTGCGTCACGGGCCGCCCGCCTCCGAGTTCATGGATCGGCCCGTCATATAGTTGCAATTGCAATCGTAATGCAAAGCGCGCACGCGCTGCAAACGAATCGTCATGCGATTGCGGTGCGGGGAGGTTATCGATGCGGGAAAGGTACGGCGGGAAAGGCCGGCGACGCGCCCGAATCCGGCGCGCGCGGCTGTGTGCTGTCGTGTTGTCGTGCTGTTGTTGCGATCGAGGCTCGCGGCCCGTGCGGCGTATCGCTAGACCGGCCAGCTGATCTCGAAGCGCGCGCCGCCGAGCTGGACGGGATCGACGACCGCGATCCGGCCGTTGTGCGCGTGGAGCACCTGCCGCGTGATCGACAGGCCGAGGCCATAGCCGCCGGTGCGGCGGTCGAGGCGCACGAATGCGTCGAAGATCCGCTCGCGCTCGCTCTCCGGCACGCCGGGGCCGTCATCCTCGACGAAGATCCCGATGTTGCCGTGCACGAGCGAGATCCCGACGACGATCTGCGATTTCGCGTACTTGCTCGCGTTGCGCAACAGGTTGCGCATCGCATACGACATCAGCCGCCGGTCCATCTTCACGCGCAGGTCCGACGCGATCGCGATGTGCGACTCGATCGCGCGCTCCGGATACAGCAGCTGCGCATCGCTGACCTGATGTTCGAACCACGCGACAGGGGCCGTCATCTCGAGGTTCGACTGCAGCGAGCTGTATTCGAGCCGCGCATACGTAAGGCTCATGTCGATCAGCTCTTCGAGCTCGGTCACGTCCTGCGCGATGCTCTCGAGCGCGCCCTGGTATTCGGCCGCGGAACCCGGTTCGCGCAGCATTTCGAGCGCGAAACGCACGCGCGCGAGCGGCGTGCGCAACTCGTGCGAGATGCCGTTCGTGAGATCGCGCTGCGCGGCGATCAGCCGCTCCATGCGCATCGCGAGCGCATTCAGCGTCCGCGCGAGCGGGCCGATGATCACGCTGTGCGATTCACGGGCGCGCGTATTGAAGCGCCCGCCCGTGAAGTCGATCGCGCGCTCGCGCACCATCACGAGATCCGACCACACCGGCCGCATCCACCGGTATGCCGCGAGCGCGGGCGCGGCGAACACGAATACGAGCACGATCCAGATGTCGCCGGGCAGCGAGTCGAACGCATGCCACACGACCTGCGGCGACAATTCGACGCACAGCGCGAGCGCCGGCACGAGCGCGGTCAGCAGCACGAGGCCGAGCAGATGCAGGTAGGTGCGCACGTAAAGGCGCGACCAGCTCGGAATGCGGTCGGCGCGCGTATCGGTCCACGCGCGGCGGAAATGCAGCCAGCGCCACTTGACGTAGCGCAGCGTCGGCAGCGGCGGTGCATCGGGGTGCGAACGGGTTCGTCGGATCATCTCGGCTCCCGGCCGGCGGGTGGAATGCCCGCGCGGAACGTGACGGCGTCGCTCGAACGCCGCGTCATTCCCACGCGTGCTTGCTGAATTGATAACCCTTGCTGCGGATCGTCTTGATCCGCTGCGGGTTGCTCGCGTCGTCGCGCAGCTTGCGGCGCAGCTTCGAGATGCGCCCGTCGATCGTGCGGTCGAGGCCGTCGAATTCGACGCCGCGCAACTGCAGCATCAGGTCGTCGCGGCTGACGACTTCGCCCGCATGGCACACGAGCGCCCACAGCAGGTCGAATTCGGCCGACGTCAGGTCGGGTGTGCTGCCGTCGGGCAGCACGACGGAGCGGTCGGTACGGTCGATCGAGAACTTGCCGAACGCGTAGCGCTCGGGCTGCGGCGCGGTGCTCTCGGCCACTCGCGCGGGCGCGCGGCGCAGCTGGGCCTTGATCCGCGCGAGCAGGATGCGCGGCTCGACCGGCTTGTGCACGTAGTCGTCCGCGCCGAACTCGAGGCCGAGCAGTTCGTCGAACGGCTCGTCGCGGGCCGTCACCATGATGATCACGCCGTCGTACTGCTTGCGCGCCTCGCGGCAGATTTCGAAGCCGTCCTTGCCCGGCAGGTTCACGTCGAGAATGACGAGATCGGGACGAATGGACAGGATCGCCGGCACCGCGGCGTCACCATGCAGCACAGTGTCGACTTCATAGTCGTTCTTGCGCAGGTAGCCGGCGATCAGCGTGGAGAGGCGGGTGTCGTCTTCGACGAGCAGGATACGAAAAGACATGGGCGGCGGTCGGATCATCGGGGAGGCCATGGCGGCGCCGGCCGGTGCCGGACGCCGGCCATTGGCCGAAACGTACCGCATGATACTGCGCCCGCCGATTGCCTGTTTAGAGGTCTTGAAAATAAGGGCGCGATATCGGCTGCGCTTGACGAATCGGCGCCGGGACGGTTCCATACGGGCTCGCCGGAATCCGGGCCGCTCACCTACCCGCCTGACTTGATGAATTATCAGACGATCCTCGAACGCATCCGCACCGAACTCGCCCCCTGGATTGGCCAGGGACGGGTTGCCGATTACATTCCCGAACTCGCGAAAGTGCCCGCCGACAAGTTCGGGATGGCCGTCGTGACGCTCGACGGAAACGTTTTCACGGTCGGCGATGCGTACGAGCGCTTCTCGATCCAGAGCATCTCGAAGCTGTTCGCGTGCACGCTCGCGTTCCAGCTGCTGGGCGACGAACTGTGGGAACGGGTCGGCCGCGAGCCGTCAGGCAACGCGTTCAACTCGCTGGTCCAGCTCGAGAGCGAGCGCGGCAAGCCGCGCAATCCGTTCATCAACGCGGGCGCGCTGGTCGTCACCGACGTGCTGTGCCGCCGCTTCGTGAAGGCCGAGACGGCGCTCGTCGAATTCGTGCGGCGGCTGATCGGCACGAACGACATCGACTACGATTCGCGCGTCGCGCAGTCGGAGCTGCTGCATGCGGAGCGCAACCGCGCGATGGCGCACTTCATGGCGAGCTTCGGCAACATGCAGATGCCGCCCGACACGGTGATCGACGCGTATTGCCGCCAGTGCGCGATCACGATGAACTGCGTCGAGCTCGCACGCGCCGCGCTGTTCCTCGCGAATGGCGGCGTCGCGCCGGTGACCGGCGAGCGGATTGTCGATTCAAGTTCCGCGAAACGGCTGTCGGCGCTGATGCTGACCTGCGGCACCTACGATGCGGCGGGGGATTTCGTGTACCGCGTCGGGCTGCCTGCGAAGAGCGGCGTTGGTGGCGGGATCGTCGCGGTGCTGCCGGGCGAGATGGCCGTGTGCGTGTGGGCGCCGGGGCTCGATGCGAACGGGAACTCGCTGGCGGGGACGCTGGCGCTGGAGTGGTTGACGACGTATACGGGAAGGTCGATTTTTTGAGGTGGTGGGGTTAAGCGTGCCTCATCTGCCACAACGGCGGCCGATTCATATCGGCGTGCGCCGACGTGCTCAACGAGGATTTCCGCCATCGGCAGCAACCCTCTGCGGTCACAAGGCAGCTGAAATTGCTCGTCCACTAACGGCCATTCGCAGCATCACCGCGTCAGATATGACGAAAGCGAGCCTATTGGACAACGTCATCCGGTGATCTCGTTGACGAGGCTGGTATGCGCGCACCATAACAGGCCGTTGCAAATGTCCGTCCAGGCAGCGGACTCGCCTCAGCGGATCGGCCCCTTCTGCAATGCATGGCCAAGGGCGCCATCAAGGGCTTTCAAAGGGGCACCATGACTGAGCGCGACAAGGTGTTTGCGGGCTCAATCCCGAAGTTCTACAACTCGCTGATGGTCCCGCTGATCTTTGAGGCCTATGCGGCCGACCTAGCGGAAATTGTCGCAGCCTCCTCGCACCGCTCGGTGCTTGAAACGGCGGCCGGCAGTGGCGTGGTCACTCGCGCGCTCGCGCCGCAGCTTTGTGCTGGCGCTCGCTACGTGGCGACCGACCTCAATCAGCCCATGCTCGACTATGCCGCCACCAGACCGGGGGCGATAGCCGGATCGAATGGAGACAGGCCGACGCGCACGACCCTCCAGGATTCCTCGCCCGCACGCCGCACGGCTATCACGATATCGCGCTGATCCGTGAGGAGTTGAGCCGCACAGGATTCGCCGACATCGGGATCGAGACACGCGAGAAGGTGAGTTGCGCGGCTTCGGTACGCGACGTCGCGACCGCCCATTGCCTCGGAACGCCGCTGCGCAACGAAATCGAGGCGCGCGACGCCGGCTTGCTTCAGCTCGCTACGGAACGCGCGACAGAGGCAATTGCCGACCGCCATGGCAAAGGGCCGGTGGCCGGCAAAATTCAGGCGCATGTGATTGTGGCGACACTATAGTGGGGCCCGGTTTGCTGACGGTAATCAACGTCGAATCTAACGCGTGTCAGCCGGAACGCCGACTATGATGAATTGCATGCGGGGCAAACTCTGCAGCGCACGGCAGGAACCGGCGATAACGGGAGGCGGCGATGAGCGAACAAAGCAACTTGCAACTGGTGCAGCAAGCATACGCGGCGTTCGGCAGGGCCGATATCGACGGCATCCTGCGGACACTCTCCCAAAACGTCGACTGGTTCATACCGGGGCCGACAGACATTGTTCCATTCGTCGGTCGAAGACATGGGCCGCAGGAGGTCGCGACGTTCTTCGAGATCCTTTCGTCGGAGCAAACCGCAGAACGGTTCGAGCCGCTGGAATTCATCGCCAGCGGCGACAGGATCGTAGTGCTCGGCACACAGCGCTGGCACGTCCACTCGACCGGGAGCACATACGAGGACGACTGGGTGCATGTGTTCACGATCGAAAACGGAAGCATCACGAAGTTTACCGAGTACCACGATACCGCGGCTGAAGCGGCCGCGTATCGACGGTAAGGCTACCGCACGTGCACCGAGCCGGTGTGCAACACATTGGCTCGCACCGAGTTCACCGCCCCACTCGCCGGCCAGGGAGGACTCCTTTTGTCGGGTCCCGAAAGCGGCCCCTCACGAACGGCTGCGATTGGTCGAACCCGGCCGTCGAAGGCAGCGCCGCACTCGGCCGCCTGGCCGGCACCGGGGCAACGTACTCGCTTTATATTTCAGGGGTGCCTGCACGCCGGTACTGGCGTGGTTGACGCCTTGTTCGGGGCGGTCGATTCTCCGAGGTGCCGGCGCCACACGCGATTGGGCCGCAGCAACAGCGGCCCGCCGATATCGGCATGCGCCGGCAGGCTCAATGGCGGCATTGCCCTTCCATGGCACTCGCCCCTGATCAAGTGTCCGAATGGCCCCGGTCAGTTGAACGTGCCCGGCAGTTCGCGGCACCGACTCGTTGACTCCTTCAACCTGCCCCGCTCAATCGGCTTGCGCGAAATTCAACTCGACGCCATTGCCTGCCGGATCGCGGAAGAAAATCTGCACCTGGCCGGTGAGCGGAACGTGCGCGCGCGTGAAATCCACGTTGGCGTCGGTCAAATGACGCGTCATTTCGTTGGCGTCCGCACAGGAGAACGCGACGTGATCGAACGTATTGGCAACGTTTGACGGGCGCAACTCGCCCGGCCGCGCTTCCGACAGATGCAGCACGGCCTGTGTGCCCGCGTACAACCAATACCCGAAGCTCTTGAACGGCGGGCGAAACCCTTCCCGCAAGCCGACGATGTCGACGTAGAAATCGCGGAGCGCTTCGAGTGTCTGCCGATCGGCCCGCAGGTTGTAGTGACTGAATCCGGTAACTGGCATGACATTGGGCTCGCGTTGTACACCGTGACTTGAGATCGCATTGCGCCGGACGTCGTTTTTCGACACTCGACGAAGCGCACGCCAGTATATGCGCCGGCTCGCGGCACGATAGAACACCCCTACGAAAATCGCATCGGCAGCCGCCCCGATTTTCCGGTACAACTCTGGGACGCTGAAAATCCCCGCGGGCAATCGGAGACCCTCGTTCATGACTCGGCAAAACACACCGGATATCGCAACGGCAACCCGCACGACTCCCGGCGACAGCCCATCCGCGCCGATTCCCCCGATCGTGCCGTCAAGCACCGCGCTGCTCGTCATGCATTACCAGACCGACATCCTCGGCCTCTTTCCGTCGGTCGCGCCCGAACTGCTCGCCAATACGCGCCGGCTCTGCGATGCGGCGCGGGCAAGCAGCATCGGCGTCTGGTTCGCGAACCTGCGGTTCAGCCCCGGCTATCCGGAAGTCAGCCCACGCAACAAGAACGGCCAGGGCATCAAGCAGCTCGGCCTGTTCATCGACGATGGCCCGTCGCCGGAACTCGGCCGGCAGGCCGACGAGCCGCTGATCATCGCGCACCGCGCCAGCGTGTTCTTCGGCACCGATCTGCAAGCGCGGCTGGTCGAGCAAGGCGTCGATTCGCTGATCATGGTCGGCATCGCGTCGACGGGCGTGATGCTGTCGTCGATCGCCCACGCGAGTGATGCGGACTTTCGCCTGTATACGATCAAGGACTGCTGCTACGACCCGGACCCGGTGGTCCACGAGCACCTGTTTTCCACCGCCTTCGAATCGCGCACGACGGTGCTGTCGCTCGCGGACGCGTTGCGGCTGCTCGCGTAAGCGCGGGCGTGACGAGCTAACAGCTTCGCCCGAATCGGCCCACGGAATGATCGCTACCGGGCCGTCCCGATCCCCTTAAGGATGAGGTCGATGCCGGCCACGAACTGCTCGCGCTCGTCGTGCGCGGCCAGCTGCGCCGCCACCTTGCGCACGAACGGATACGCCGCCGGATCGAGTTGCGTCCACCGGTCGGCGACGGTCGCAACGACCTCCGGCTGCCCCGGATCGCGCGGATGCAGGCGAGCACCCGCTGCATATTGGCCAGCCAGCCCGAAGATGTAGTGCATCAGCGCGGATGCCGTGTTGAATTGCGCGGGCTCAGGCACGTCCAACCCCTGCAGGTGCCCGCCGACGCTTTCGAGGATGCGCAGCACCGCGTCCTGCCACGGCGCGCGGAACAACTGCGCGCCCACCCACGGATGCGCGCTGAACGCGTCGAACAAACGCAACGCGACGCGTCGGATCGCCTCCGCCGCATCGTCGTCAGGCGCGCTCGACTCATCCGCCATCGCGCCCGCGATCACCCGATCCGCGGCCGCCGCGAGCAGGTCGTGCTTGTCTGCGACATGCCAGTAGATCGCGCCGCTTCCGGTCGCCAGGTGCGCGGCAAGCGCGCGAAACGTCAGCGCGCCCTCGCCTTCGTTGTCGAGGATCTCGATCGCGGCGTCGACGATCCGCTCTTTCGACAGCGCGTCGGCGCGCCGCTCGGTTCGGTTTCGGGTTGTCATGCGCGGTAGCTTGACACATTTGGAACAACGTTCCAATATCTCGCAATGGAACGACGTTCCATTAGATTCCCCTTCGCAACGCACGACACCCGTCAGGTGCGCCCTCATCACCGCCGCCGGCCCACCCTGGCCGGAAACCGAGCCCTCGATGACCCAGCCCGTCACCCATGATGTCCTGATTGCCGGCGCCGGCCCTGTCGGCCTGTTCCTCGCCTGCGAGTTGCGCCTTGCCGGCCTGTCGGTACTAGTGGTCGAGCAGGCCGGCGACCCGTCCTCCCCGCTGAAGCGGCTGCCGTTCGGCATGCGCGGCCTGTCGGCGCCCACCCTCGAAGCGTTCTACCGTCGCGGCCTGCTCGACGACATCACGATGCCGCCCGGCGCGTACGACACCGCGCACTGGATGCGGCAGGCGCGCCGTCCGGGCGGCCATTTCGCCGGCATCCCGTTCTTCCACGACCGCATCGATACGTCCCGATGGCCGTACCGCCTGCCCGGCCCGGCCGGCACCCACATGCCGACCGATCTCGAACGCGTCGAATCCGCATTGACCGCCCGCGCGAGCGCGGCCGGCGTCGAGATCCTGCGCGGCATCAGCGTGGAAGGCTTCGACCAGTCGGACGAGGACGACGCGGTGACGCTGCACGCAAGCGGCAACACGTGGCGCGGACGCTGGCTCGTCGGCTGTGACGGTGGCCGCAGCACGGTCCGCAAGGCCGGTGGCTTCACGTTCGCCGGCACCGATCCCGAATTCACCGGCTACTCGATCGAAGCCGTGCTCGACGATCCGGGCGCGCTGCCGCCCGGCCGTCACTACACCGCGACCGGCATGTACACGTACACGCCGCCCGGTACCCTCGCGATGGTCGAATTCGACGGTGGCGCGTTCCACCGGCGCGGGCCGGTCACGCTCGACCATGCACAGGCGGTGTTGCGTCGCGTGTCCGGCACGGGCGTCACGCTGACGGCGCTGCGGCTCGCCACCACGTGGACGGACCGCGCGTGCCAGGCGACGACCTATCGCAATGGCCGCGTGCTGCTCGCGGGTGACGCCGCGCACATCCATTCGCCGCTCGGCGGCCAGGGCCTCAACCTCGGGCTCGGCGACGCGATGAATCTCGGCTGGAAGCTGGCCGCCACGATCCGCGGCGACGCGCCGGCCGGCCTGCTCGACAGCTATTCCGAAGAGCGGCATCCGGTGGGCGCCCGCGTGCTCGACTGGTCGCGCGCGCAGGTCGCGCTGATGCGGCCGGCCCGGAGTTCGCGCGCGCTCGAGGCGATCGTCCGCGATCTCGTCGACACGTGCGACGGCGCGACCTATTTCGCCGAGCGCGTGTGGGGGGTGTCCGTTGCGTACGATCTCGGCGGCGGCCATCCGCTCGTGGGGCGCAGCGTTCCGGACTTCGAACTCGTCGACGGAACGCGGCTCGGCGAACACGTCAGGCACGGCAAGGGCGTGCTGCTGGACTTCGATGCAGGAAGGCCGTTTCAGGCGCTCGCCGCCCGCTGGCGCGACCGGATCGCGTATCTCGCGAGCGATGTGAAAGACCGGCTGGGACTGCGCGCCGTGCTCGTGCGGCCCGATGGGGTCGTCGCGTGGGCCGGTGACGATGCTTCGAACGTCGACGACGCCGCGCACGCGGCGATGCGCTGGTTCGGCAAGCCATGCGCCGCGCGTTGAATGCGGCCGCTCGTCGTCTGAAGAATCCGGTGTATATTGCCGACCGATACGCCTGCATGCCTGCCATCGACGCCGCGCCCGACCTCATCGAATGCCCACACCATCCGCCCTGCCGACGCCTGCCGAACTGAACCGCACGCTGCCGTTCGCCGCCGGCGCGCGGCCGTGGCGGCTCGTCCGCTATGCGTGCATCGACTGGCTCGGCATCCTGCTGTGCTGGGCCGCGATCCGCTTCGTGCCGAATCCGTTCGTCTATGTCGCGGCCGTACTGCTGATCGCGGGCCGGCTGCAGGCATTCGGCGTGATCCTGCACGATGCCTGCCATCTCCCGATGCGGCGCATGACGCTGCCGCTCGCGCTCGTCGAAGCGCTCGCCGGCTGGACGATCGGTTCGTCGATCGCCGCGATGCGCTATCACCACTTGCGCCATCACCGTGCGGTCGGCACCGCCGAGGATCCGTACCTGCACCGGCTGGCTGCACGCGGCGGGTGGGCGCAGCGCGTGATGATGCTGCGAGGCGCGCTGCTGCCGGTCTGGTGGCCGCTGCGCGCGCTGATGGCGCCGCTCGCGCTCGCGTGGCCCGCGTTCCGGCCGTGGTATGCGCGCGGCTTCATGCAGGATCGCTCACGTCAGGATCTGCGCCGTCACCCTGAAGTCATCGCATGCGCGCGTGCCGACCTGCCGCATTGCGCGGGCTATCTGCTCGCGATCGCGGCCGTCGTGCACTGGGATCTGCCGTTCTTCACGTACTACGGACTGCCGTGGATCGTCGGCGGGATCATGAACGCGAACCGCGTGCTGCTCGAACATCAGCACGTCGAGATCGACGAACGTACGCTGGAATCGATCTGGCAAATGACACGCACGATGACGTTCGGCTGGATCGGCAAGCTCGTGCTGTATCCGCGCAACATCGGCTATCATCAGGTGCATCACGCGTATCCGGCGCTCGCACTCGAGCATCTGCCGGCCGTGCACCGCTACCTGACGGACGGCACCGCATTCACGCCGGATCAGGCTGGCTCCACGCGCTAGACGCCCCGCCCCGCGCGGCCCTGCGTGCCGCGCCTACAGTTCGAACCGCATCACTTTCTCGCCGCACTGCGCGGCCGGCAGCGGCTCGTCGCGCTTCACCGCATCGAGCAGCCGGTCGATCGCGACGTGCACGATGTCGGCGCGCACGTTGTGCGGACGGAAGCCCGGCGCGTTGTCGAGGCCCTGCCGGTGCGCGCGCATGATCCGCACGTCCTGCTGGATCACGAGGTGCGTGTACAGGTTCAGCAGCGGCCGCAGCGCGCGCAGCAGCCAGCGCGGCAGCCGGAAGCGATAGGCGATGTACGTATAGACGCGCGAGCGGCGTGCATCGATCGGCGTGATCTGGCTGACGATCAGGAACCCGGAACGTTCGCCCCACAGATAGTCGCAGCGAGTCACGTTCGGCGCGATGAAGCGGTCGACGTGCGCGAGCGGCACGCGATCGGGGTTCGTGAGCCAGTCGAGACAGAAGCCGATCTTGTCGTCGCCGTCGTGATACGTGACGGCGACGCTGTCCGGCGTCGTCGCAACCGTTGCTTCCATCGCCTGGCCGCGGCTGCTGCGGAAGATCCCGTCGTGCACGAATACCGTATGCGGCACGTCCATGAAGTTCTGCGCGAGCATCGCGATGTCGCCGTCAAACGTGTTGACCATGTAGTAAGACTGCCACGGCGCGACGTCGCAAAACGGCATCCGGAAGATCGCGCGCGCCGACGGATCGCCCGTGCCGAGATACACCCACACGAGCCCGTCGAGCAACTGCACGGGCAGCGTGCGCTGCCGGAACGGAAAGCGGCCGGGCGTGCCGGTCGGCTGCGTGCCGTCGATGCTCGGCACGTGGACGACCTGCCCTTCGCCGTCGTAGCGCCAGCCGTGATACGGGCACACGAGCGTGTCGCGGTCGACCTTGCCGGCCGATAGCCGCGTGCCGCGATGCACGCACTGGTCGATCAGCGCGGCGATCCGGCCGTCGCGCTGCCGGAACAGCACGATGCCGGTATCGAGGATCCGCACGCCGAGCGGCTTGTCGCGCGGGAGTTCGCGTTCCGTGCACGCGACGAACCATTGCTCGTGCAGGCCGTCGGCCGGCGGCGCATGCTCCTGCGCACCGGCTGCATCGCGCGACGGGCAGTCGTGGCCGCATCCGCGTGGTTCGATCATGTCGTTCATCGCGTCAGTCATTCGTCATCGCAAGCAACGCATCGGCCACCGGCAACCGCGTCACGAGTGCGCACGGCTTCACGTCGCCCGCACGGATGCCGGCCCGTTCGGCTGCCTGTTGCAGCATGTCGCCGAGCCGTTCTGGCGACCGGCCCAGCCGTCGCACGCGCAGCGGGCCGAGCTGGCCGAGGCGGCGTGCGTGCGCGTAGTGAAACGCCTGCGCCAGTTCGGTCTCGATGGCTACACACATTGCGCCGGCCGCGTCAGCGTCGATATCGCCGGCGACGCACAGCACGTAATGCGGCAGCCCTTCCTTCGCTACACACGGCACGATGCACGCACCGACTTCGCCGTGCAGCCCACGTACGCGATTCAGCGCTTCGGCCGCAATCTGTTCGTCGAGCTTCTCGCCGACGAGATCGACGCTCGCCGCCGCACGCCCGACGAACGCAATGCGC
Organism: Burkholderia sp. Ac-20345; assembly: GCF_017104825.1. NCBI lineage: Bacteria > Pseudomonadati > Pseudomonadota > Betaproteobacteria > Burkholderiales > Burkholderiaceae > Burkholderia > Burkholderia sp. Ac-20345. Next base: position 41,881 of record NZ_JAAGPO010000051.1, read on the forward strand.
GGCGTGCGTGCGCTCATGCCGACCACGCGGACGCGATCACCGAGCGCATAGCGATACAGTCCGCCGCCGGTGGTCAGCAGCACCTGTGCGTCGTCGCCGGGTCGCAGCGCTTCGACGTCGCACACGCTGCCGTCGTCGCGCACGAATTCAAGGTAGTGGCTGCCGATCGCGAGCGGGCAACCCTCACCGGCGCCGAACGGAATGCTCGCGACGCCTTCCGTCGCGAACAACCCTTTCGGCAGCCATTGCACCTGCGGAAACCGCACATGCAACGCGTCGGCGTAATGCTTGCTCGGCCCGTCCAGCCAGCAGCTCACGGCGGCCAGGCGCGGCCACAGCGCACGGCAATCGCCATCCCCGATCGCACGGCGCAGCGCCGCGCGGCGGTCGGCCGGAAGCGACGCTTCGACCCATGCGAGATCGCGTGCGCCGTCGGCATCGTCGCGATCGAACAGCGGGCGCAGCATGCTCGTCAGGAACGTCGGGCTCCATACGCTGATGAACGCGAGCGCTTCGTCCGCGACGAGCGCGCGCAGCGTCTCGCGCCGCCACGTCGCCGCGTTACCGGTCAGCGGCGGAACGAGCACCGTCGATGCGAGCGCGGCCGCGCTGCTGTCGCCGAGGTAGTCGAGATCGCTCGCCGAGCCGACCGGGATCCCGTTGGCCGCGACACCGGGCGCCTGCAGCGGCGGCGAAATCGACCAGTACGCGCGCCCGTCGCCGAGCGCCGGACAGGCGCGATACATGTTGGCCAGCCATACGGTCATCGCGGCCTGCAGTTCGCGCAGGAACGCGGGCGTATAAGGAATCAGCTTCTGGCGCGCGGTGCTGCCGCTCGTCCGTTCGAGAAACACCGGGCGCTCGGCGGTCAGCACCGGTTCCGTTTCGTGCGACACGCGATCGAGCCATGGCAGGTAATCGGCAGCCGCATGCACGGGCACGCGCTCACGGAACTGCGCGGGGCTGTCGATCCGATCGAAGCCGAACCGGCGCCCGAACGCCGTATCGCGGTTCGCGGCGAACAACGCCATGAGCCGCCGCGCCTGTGCGTCGCCCGGCGCTTCGAGCCCGGCCTGCCAGCGATCGACGTCCGGCTGCGCGGCGCGCGCGAACGTGCGCCATGCGTCGGCCAGGCTGCGAGCGGCGGTATCCATCAGAAATAGGTCTTGTCGAGTTGCGCGAGATCGTCGGGCAGCCGGCGCGGCGGCGCGAAGATCATGAGCCAGCCGTACCACAGCGGCCGCGTCTCGCGCAGGTCCGACACCGCGTGCATGTCCTGCCAGCGCAACGCGGGGCGGCGATGATGCGTCAGGTTGTAGTTGAAGTTCAGCAGCAGCCAGCGCACCGGTGTCGGCGCACGCATGTTGTACGTGCCTTCGACGACGTCGAGCGGCGTGCGCATGTGGTACACCCATTGCAGCGACGACCACGAGAACGCAAATGCGACATACGCGATCAGCACCGCCGACGCCGACCAGTCGAGCAGCCAGCCGGCCAACAGCCAAGCGCCGACCGCGGCGAGCGTTTCGTAGCGGATGCGGCGGAAGTCGGCCGTCGTGAATTCCTTGAAGGCGGCCGCGTAGGTGTTGTCGTCGCCGCGCGCGGCGAGCCGCTGCATCGTGCGGCTAGGCACCAGCGCGAGCACGAAGCTGCCGACGAAGCTGCCAAGCCAGATGCCGCCGAAGATCGCCACATAGTATTCGATGCGCTTGCGCAGCAGCGATTCGTCCGCGGTCGCGAAATCCGCGCGCTCGGCGCGCGTGCGGTTGCGCACGTGATGGCCGAGATGGTTCACGTGGATGAGCGTCGCGGCCGCACCGAACATCGTGGACGCCCACCACATCATCATATAATTCGCGATCGGCCGGCGATGCCCGAACCCGTGGAAGGTTTCGTGCATCATCGAAAAAACGCCCTGCATCATGAGGCAGAACGGCACGAGCACGAGCCACTTGATCGCGCCCACGCCGGTATGCGAAAGCCAGGTGAGCGTGCCGGCCCACACCACGCTCTGCAGCGCGAGCACGAGCAGGTTCGCGCGATCATAACGTCGGGTCTGCGCGGCAGCGGCTTGCGCGCTCGGTCGGTTCATGGCTCGGAATGGCGGTTGTTTGCACGGGAGGATACAACAGATGCGTCAGCCGCCGGTAACGGCCCACGCCCCGTCCCTGGTGAGGCGGAGCTAGCATGCAGCCGTTTCACCGCACGCCCGCCGACAGCCCCGCGTCGCGCATGCCGACCCGCGACGTGCGCTTCGCGATCGACGAACGCATTCCGCGCTTTTGGTATCGCGGCACGTGCCATGTCACGCGCTTCTTCGACGCGTTTTCCGTGATGTTCCCGCTCGGCGAGCGCTTCTTCATCGAAAGCGTACGGCCGTTTCGCGACCAGGTCGGCGGCGATGCGACGCTCGCGGCCGACGTCGACGCGTTCGTGCGGCAGGAAGCGTCGCATATCCGCGTGCACCGGCTCTACAACGCTCGCCTCGCAGCCCAGCGCGTGCCGGTCGACGCGCTCGAAGCACTGCTCGAAAAACGCCAGCGCAATGCCGCGCGGCAGGTATCGCCCGTCACGCGGCTCGCGCTGACCGCGTGCCTCGAGCACTACACGACGATCCTCGCGCACCGGCTGCTGAGCGACCCGGCGATCCTCGACGGCGCCGACCCGACGATGGCGGCCGTGTGGCGCTGGCATGCGATCGAGGAAACCGAGCACAAGACCGTCGCGTTCGACGTGTTCGCGGCGGCCATGCCGAACGCGGTGCGGCGCTACGTCGTGCGCTGCGCGGCCATGCTCGGGATCTCCGTCTACTTCGTGATCGACCTGATCTATTTCGTGCACCGCCTCGTCGCCGTCGACGGGCAGACCTGGAACGTGCGCGGCTGGCTGCAACTGCTGCGCTGGCTGTTCGTCGCGCCGGGCATCTTCACGCGCGTGATGCCGATGTGGCTGTTCTGGTTCTCGCCGCGCTTCCATCCCGATCGCCTCGACAGCGACGCGGCACTGCGCGCGGCTCGCACCGCGCTCGAACCGTATCTGGCCAGCGCCGAACCAGAACCAGAACCGGAGTCGCACGCATGACGCGCGCACCGTGGACGCCCAACGGGTTCGACGACTGGCGGCGCCACTATCCGGCGACGCCGTTCGCGCGTGCCGCGGCGCACCTCGACCGGACCGACGCGTTCATCGACGGCTGGACGCGGCGCACCGCCCGCCTGCCGCTGACGACGACGGTCGTGCTCGTCGCTGGGCTGTATTCGGAATGGTTGCCCGGCTGCAATCGCAGCGCGCGGCAGACGCTCGGCGCGGCTGGCTATCGCGTGCTGACGGTGCCGGTGCGCTCCGCGCGCGGCGTGTTCGATCAGGGCGCGCATATCGGTGCGTACCTGCGCACGCATCTGCCGGCCGGTGGCGAATTCGTCGCGCTCGCGCACAGCAAGGGCGGCATCGACACGCTCGCCGCGCTCGTCGGCGACCCGGCGCTGGCGGCGCGTTGCGCGGGCCTCGCCCTCATGCAGCCGCCGTGCGGCCCGTCCGCGATCGTCGATACGATCTTCCGCCACGGCATGCCGCCGCACGTGGCCGCGCCGTGGCCCGACCGCATCGCACGCCGCATGCTGCGCACGCGCTGGGCCAACGCGGGCACACGCGACATCAGCAGCCGGCGCGATCCGCACATCGGCGACATGCTTGCCGCGCTGCCGCGCGACCTGCATCTCGTGCACGGCGTGAGCTGGTCCGTCGAAGCATCCACGCGCTTCGATTCGCATCACGGGCGACTGAACGGGCATCGTCCCGGCTGCGCGCACGACGGGCAGTTCTATCTCGAACACCAGGTGATGGCCGGCATCCCGCAGGTCTGCCTGCCGCGGCTCGACCACGGCCAGCCCGTGCTCGGCGGGCTCGGCTTCGACGCGGGCCGCTTCTGGCTCGCGCTCGCCGACCTGCTGTACGTCACGCGCGCTCAGACCAGGTAGATCTCGAAACCCGGCACGCGGCCGGCCAGCAGGCCGTCGATCGGCACGGCCGGCTCGCCGGTCGACAGCGTGTAGAGATCCATCGGCGTACGCGCCGCGTGGTAGCGCGCGAGCGCCGGCCCGAGCGGATCGCCGTCATACAGGCACAACTGCATCAGCGCATGACTGTTGCGCACGCGCAGCCAGGCGGCATCGAGCAGCGCCGCGAACACGGACGGATCCCGGTCGCGCACCTGCAGGTGCGTCAGGTAGACGTCGCGCAACGGCTCGCCGGGCGCCGCGATACGCGGGCGGCGCAATGCGGGCGCGAATGCATTGAATGCGACACGGACCGCCTGCAGCGGCAACGGCAGCCGTTCGAGCACGATCCGTTTGATATCGCCGGCATCCCATGGCGCGACGCAGCCAAGCAGGTTGTCGTGCGCGTCGAGCGCCAGCAGAAACGCGCCGATACCGAACGACGGCCAGGTGTCGAGCCGCCGCGCGAATTCGTCCATGGAGAACACGCCGCCGAACGGCTGGCGGCGCGATTCGGCATCGAGAAACGCGCGCAGTGCGTCCGCGTGATGCGGCTGCGCGTCGACGATCCGCACGCCCGGCACGCTGCGCGGCGCCGACGACAGCCCGCGCTGCGCATAGATCGACACGTTCTCGTAGCCGTACCAGTGCGTGAAACGCAGCCGGTTCTCGCGCCGCGACCGTGCGAGCGACTGCACCGCGAGCTGGTTGTCGCGGATCATGCAGCAATACGCATGCTGCACGCCGGCGTCGGCGCGTAGCGCCGCGAAGCGTTCGCGCACCGAGTCGGTCCACTCGCGCGACAGCCGCCGGTCGGGCATCAACCGCAGGTCGCCGAGATAGGCGACCGGCTGCGCCCGTTCGCCGAGATAGCCGTCGCGCACGACGATGCTCGCGAGCCCCTTCAGCGCCGCGCGCTCATCCTCCGCGAGCCAGACCTCATGGTGCGGCGCGTGGCAACGATGCAGCGCAAAGTAGTCGGGCGCACGATCGAAGCGCAGCGGCAGGCTGCCCTGCATCGCATGGCGGGACTGGAAATCGAGGATGCGCGCGTTGTCGGCCGGTTGCGCGAGACGGATCCGCATGTGCGCTGCTCACACGCCGTCGAACAGCCGGCGCGCGAGCGGCCGCAGGTTCGACGCCGACAGTTCGCACAGGCACACGAGTTCGTCGCCCCGTGCATAGCCGGGGTTGCGAGCGAGGAAGAAGTCGACGTCGGCCAGCCGCCGGTGCGCGGCCGGCACCTCCGCGAGCGCGGGCGTGAGCCGGCCCTGCGGCATGTCGAACGACAGCAGTCCGGTGGCGGAGTCGTACGCGTGCCCGTAGCGGCTCGCGGCCAGGTAATCCATCAGGTCCTGCGTGGCCGGTGCGGTCAGGTTGTCGGCGCGCGGTGCGTAGTCGCGCGCGAACGCACGCAGGTAGCGATAGGTGCGATGCCCCTTGCAGATCAGGAACCAGTACAGCGGCACGGCGGGCGCCTGCCGCCATACGTCGCCCGCGTGGCGGATCCACGCGAACGCGAGATGCTGCGTGCCCCAATGCGCGGGATCGATGATCGTATCGCCAGAAAAGATCACGCGGATCGACGCGTCGCGCCAGCGTGTCTCGTACTGCTTGAGCGTCGAGAAGCCCTGGATCGCACCGCCGCTGTCGCGCAGCACAATGCAGTGCGTCTTGTCGCCGAGGTCGCGGTCGAACTGCGCACGGACCGTGTCGCAATAGGACGCCGCATACAACGAGAACATCCGCTCGATGTCGTCCGGGCCCAGGGCCGCCCGTTCGACGGCGGTGGCGCGCAACTCCATCGGTTACTCCTGCAAGACTGAACAGCTTGCTATGATAGCCCGTTACCCGCCTGCTCCCGCCATGTCCAACGCCGTTTCCCGCCAGGATGCGAACGACACGCCGATCGCCCGGCCTTGGCTGCTGCTCGTCGCCTATCTCATCGTGACGGGCGCGGTCTACGCATTCGTCACGCACCTGCCGCTCGGGCCGGTCACGGTCATTCCGGCGGGCGCGCTCGATCGCGCGGTTCCACTGCTGTCCGGCACCGTGCCGCTCTACCTCAGCTACCTGTTCGCGATGCCCGCGCTCGTCTGGCTCGGGCGCGGCCGCGCATGGCTGCTGCCGGCATTCTTCGCCGGCGCGCTCGCGGCCGGCGTTTGCCTCGTGTGCCATCTGCTGCATCCGACCGCCGTCGCATGGCCGCCCACTCATGACGACTGGATCGCGTGGCTGCGGCGGATCGATGCGCCGCTTGCCGCATCGCCGAGCGGGCACGTCGCGCTGCCGGTCGCGATCGCGATCGTGCTGCTGGTGCTGCGGCAACGGTCAGCCGTGCTGTTCGCCGCGTGGAGCGCGCTGCTGATGGTGACCGTCCTGACCACCGGCCAGCATCGCGCCGCCGATGTCGCGTGGGGCGGCGCGATCGGCATCGCGGCCGGCACGTTCACGCTCGCGTTGCTGCGCACCAAAGTCGACCTGCGCACGATTGCGGCCGCACTGCTCGAATGGGCGTGCATCGTCGTTGCGATCCGCGTGGCCGTCGCGCTCGGCGCGTGGTACCTGTATGCGCTTGCGGTGCTCGTCATCGCGACGCGGCAGCATGCGCTGTTCATCCTGTATCACGACGCGGCCCACTATCACCTCACGCGCCGCCGCGGTTTCAACGACTTCCTGATCAACGTCGCGATCGGCGTGCCGGGGCTCGTGCCCGTCGAGTTCTACCGGCCGCTGCATCTCGCGCATCACCGCCATCTCGGCACCGCGCAGGACCCGGAGCGCCAGTTTCTCTATCACGACCAGCCGTGGCAGTTCCGGCCGCTCGATGCGTGGCCGCTTGCGCGGCAGTTCCTCGGCGACCTGCTCGTGCTGAACATGGCGCGCAACATGGCGGCATTCTGGCGCGCGGGCGGGCAGAACACGTGGCTCGGCCGGCCGTTCCAGGCAGCCGCGGCAGTATGGGTGGTCATCATCGCGCTGCTCGTGTGGGCCTGTTCCGCGCAAACGATCGTGCTGGTCGCGGCGCTGTGGTTCGTGCCGCTGCTCACGCTGTCGGTACTGCTGCAGAAGATCCGCAGCATGGCCGAGCACAGCGGCGGCCCGCATGCGACGCCGGGCTGGGCCGACTGGACGTATTCATGGCGCACGGGCTGGATCGGCCGCGTGTTCGTGTGGCCATATCACATCAACCTTCATCTGCAGCATCACCGGAATCCGGCGGTGCCATGGCATGCGCTGCCCGACGCAGTCGACGAACATGAGCCGCAACTCGACGCACCGGAGCTGGCCCGGCTGCTGTGGTCGGGCATCCCGCCGAAGCCGTAACGGGCGACGGCGCGCACGATGTCGCGCGCGCCGCCGTTCCCCGTTACTTCGCGATATACACGCCCGACGTCGGGCACGTGCCCTGCGTATTGCCGTCCGTCACGAGTGACGCGGCGCTCGGGAACTGCGCGGTCGCATTGGTCTTCACCGCGATCCACGCTTCGGTGAAGTAGCTCACGCCATTCGTCTTCGTGCACTTCAGCGACACCGCGCTGCGCGTATTGCTGCCGAATGCGCCTTCGAACGCCGACAGCAGCTGGTTACGCGTGACCGTCTTGCCTGCGTTCGCTTGCAGGAACGTGTTGAACGACGTATTGCCGAGACGGCTGATCATGCCGGACGCCTGGTTCCAGTACGCATCGGGCGTCGCCGAGTTCGAGCAGGTGCCGTGCTTGAACCACTCGTGCTTGTCGAGGCAGGACGCGACGCCCGGCATGTACGTCGACAGCGTATTGCGGGTTGCGCTGCTGATCGGGTACGCGTCCATGCTGCACCACTGGTGCGCGTTGTCGAGGTCGATGTCGTTCTGCGGCACGCCGCAGTAGAACGGCTGGTTGCCGTCGTACTTGTTCGGCCACAGGCCATGCAGCGACAGGCTCGTCGCCGCATACGTGCCGGCGAGGTTCGTGCATTCGGGCGTGTCGTGCGACGCGCAGAAGCCGGGCTCCCACGACGCGGCGAGCAACAGGTAGTCGTAGCTGGTCTGCGCGGTGGCGTGCAGTGAAGCGGAAGCGACGGCGAGTGCGGCAGCGGCGCGGGCGAGCGTCTTGAGCATGGCGTTTCCTCGGAAAAGGCTTGCGGTCGCGGGATGCGCCGCAAGGTTGTCGAATGTCTGCCCGCGATTGTTGCCGACGCAACGTGGCACGAATGTGAAGGTAGCCGAATGATGTCCGGCGGCACGCTTTCGCTCACGACCCGGCGCCGAGCTGCGTGCACGCGCGTGTGATCGATTCAGGGCCTTCGAGCGCGAGGATCTGCCACACGCCGATGCTGACGCGCTGGCGCGCCGCCGTCGACGCATCGACCAGCAACGCCTCGACGCGCGGCGCGGCGCCCGGCGCCTGCTGCTTCAGCGCCGCGTGATGCCGCGCACGCGACGCCGGTTCGGATTCGTAGACGTCGCACAGGCGCACCATGCCGGCGAGACCGGCGAGGTCGTCGTCCTTGTCGATCGCGCCCGGCTCGACGGGCGCAAGCCCCTTGCGCTCCGCCACAGGCAGCTTGTTGCGCGCGCCTTCGTCGATCGTCGTGGCGGATGCCGGCGGCAGGCCGCCGATCGCCGCGACGATCCGGCTGCCCGCGGCGATCATGTCGCCCTGACACTCGATCTTCTCGGCGGTCGCGACGTTCGAGCAGAACGACACCGACGTCCGGTACACATCGTTGCTCATGCGCGGCACTTCGTCCGCGCTCGCGTGCGCGAAGCCGGCGCTCGTCAGTGCCAGCGCGGCGGGAATCAGGATGCGGAACGCTCTCGTCTTGTTCATTGTTGTATGTATGTTTGTGGGTTCTCGTGGCGGGCAACATCGCCGGGCCGCGCGGCGGCGGTCGCTGTGACGCCGGGCCCTCGTCCGGCGGCACGCGATCACTTCATCGACGCAGCCTCCGATCCGCCGGGCGACAGCGCAGCGTTGTCCTGCTCGCGCCACGTGCGGCGCGAGGCCATGATCGCCTTCACGGCCGAGCGCGCGACCTTCCACCACGCGAACGGCCGCGGGTCGGCAAGCATGCTGAGCGCACGGGCATAGTCGAGCGTCAGCCCGGGCGTCCACGCCATCGTCACCGCGCGCTTGCGGATCTGCGCAGCGACCCACAGCTCGGGCGTGAGCAGCAGCCGCACGAACGCGCCCCACCCCGCACGCGCCCCCTTCAGCCGCCACACCGCGCCGTCGAGCGCGGCTTCGAGTGCGTTCGACACGGTGCTCGAGCAGTTGCGGTGCGTAAGGTTGTACGTCACGTTCTGCCGGTACGACGACCAGAAGGCGTCCAGCTTCGCCGGATCGTAATTGCGGATCCGCACGCGCACGGTCGACGGACACCACGCCTTCGACTCGGTCGCGTAGTCGGGCTGGAACAAGCCCGGCACGTCGTTTTCGCGCGTCGCGCGCAGGATGCGCGTGAATTCGTCCGGAGAACGATCGATTTCGACGCCCGGATACAGGCTGATATAGATCCCTTCGGGCGACTCCAGCGCCGCGTGCCCGGTCGAGATCACGCCGTTCACATCCACGGCCGCGATATACCGGTCGATCACCGGATAGCGCTGCGCTTCGGCCTTCGACGTGCCGGTCGGCGTCCACACGTGCACGGTGAGCGCATGCTCGCCGTCGGCGGGCGGGCCGTCCCATTCGGATTGGGCGAAATGCGGCCGGTCGCGCGCATCGTCGAGGTCCGGCGCGAGTGCCGGCGCCGGCGACGTCGCGAACGCCGGATTACGCGTCAGCCGCCGCACGCGCGCGGCGAGGCTCAGCATGTGCATCCCGCCGAATATCAGCAGCAGGCCGAGGCAGTACGGCACGGTGCCCACGTAGTGCGTCGGGTACGGTTGATAGAAGAAGATGGCCAGCAGGATCTCGACGACGCCCCATGCGAAGGCGACGTTCCAGCGGCGATAGCGCACCATCCACGCGGCGGTGCACTGCAGCAGCCCGTCGACCAGGAACAGCGTGCCGAAGATCATCGACAGCAGGAAATGGCCGTGGTGATGCCCCGCGAACACGAGCCCGGCGGCGATCACGACCACGATCCCCTTCACGTAGCGCAGGATGCGCTGCCCGCCGACGCCGCTGCCGGCCACCGCGAGCGTCGCAAGCCCCTCGATCAGGAACAGCCACGCAAAGATCTGGATCGGAAAGTGCAGCGCACCGTCGAGCGCATCGACGAAGATCACGACGCCCGCCACGACCCACACCCAGCCGAGCACCGTCAGCCCACGCCAGCGGGTGCGCAAGTATTCGATACCCAGCAGCAGCAAGACCAGTCGTACCATCGCGCCCTCTCGTCATTTTTTTCGGGAAACGCGCTGGTCACGCGGTTCCTGTCGTTTCGACCGCGCGACGCGCAAGCCGAAAGGCGGTAATTCGTACCGGCGCGTCATGCCTCGACATGACCGTTGGCGGCCGGTACGCCCCCACACCGGCCAAATAATAAGATATGGCGGAGACGGTTGAAAGCGCGACGAAAACGTTGTCGGCACGGCAAGGACGGGGCTGGCCGGCCGCTGCCGTGGCAGATTTCCCGTTCGACAACGCGCGGCGGATACGCGAGAATCCGGCTTCCGAGGGCGAAAGCCTCTGAACCGAACCGCAATAGACGGGACAACAACAATGAACGTATCGATCACGCGCCGGCGCCTGCTGGCCGCCGGCATGGCTGCGAGCAGCCTCGCACTGTCGGGCTGTTTCACGCCGAAGCTGTACAAGGAAGACGGATACAGCGAGCAAGTGTCCGGATTCATGATGACCGAGGACGGCAAGAAACTGGTCGTCCTGGGCACGGACTACCATTACATCTTCGATCTGCCGGCGCAGTTGCGGCCGGTCCTGATGTCCGGCTACCGGAAATCGCTGCACACGACGTTCGCCGCCTTTCACGCGAGCGGCGGCAGCGTCACGGGCCACTACCGGATCGTGCTGCCGAAGGACGCGTCGGACGACGATCGGCAGGCGGCCGCCGCCGACGGCTTTACCGCCGCGCAGGCCGACCTCGTGCTCGAAGGCGACATCAGCGGCAAGCGCTATTCGACGGAAGGGTTCGCCGAAAAGTACAAGACGAGCACGCAGCCGTTCAACCGGCCTTACTCGGTCTACATCAGGCAATCGCCGTCCGTCGTCGGCATGGGTCTGCGGATTCTCGCCACGCCGATCACGGTTGCCGCCGACGGCGTGCTCGTGCTGGGCGGTGTCGTGCTTTTGCCGTTCGCGGCAATTGCGATCAAGGCGAACGGCGGCCTCCGGATCATGTAAAGGCATGCGGTACGAGCGCAACAGGAGCATCGCCATGACCGCCTCACCACTTCATACGCCGCCGCTCGGCCCGCAACTCAAGCGCTGGCGCGCGCTGCACCGCGTCAAGCAAAACCACGCGGCCGAGCTGTTCGGCGTCGCGCAATCGACGATCTCGCGCTGGGAAGCCGGCCTCCAGCAGATGTCGCCCGACGAGCGCGCGACCGCCGAGCGGCTGCTCGCCGCGCGCCTCGATTCCGCCGGCGATCACGCGCTCGCGCGGCTCGTCGCGGGCAGTGCGGGTCGCATGCATCTCGTGTGCGACCTCACGCACCGCCTGCTCGCGTCTTCGCCCGCGCGCGCGGCCGAATTCTCGCAGCCGCTGTCGATGTTGCTCGGCACGTCGCTGTGGCGCTACGCGACGCCGGAGATCGTCCGCATGGAAACCGCGCTCGATACGCTCGGCTGGCATGACCATGCGGGGCCGCCGAGCGTCGAATTCGACACCGGCGCGAATGCGTCGCGCGTCGTGCCGATCCACGGCAGCATGTGCCGGTGGACGCGGATGACGTTGTCCGACGGGTCGGCCGCGCGGCTCGTGGAGACGCTTCAGGATGCGTGATCGCCGGATTGCAACGAAGAACCGCATGCAGACAACGGTGCTACGTACTTCGACGTATCCGGCGCGACACGCAAAAGATGCCAACGTGAATGGCAGCACGGCCAGGAGAAATGCCACATGTCGACGCTTATCGTACGGGAACTCGTGATCGTCGCGTTCATGCTCTATACGGGCGCCGCCGTGCTGGTCGCGCTTCGCTCGGGTGTGGCCAACGCAGGCGGCAGGCGCGTGACGCGCCGCAGCCGCCCCTACCTGTTCAGCCTGATCGTCCTTGTTCAGACCGGCTTCTTTGCGCTGTTCTGCTGGGCCGGACTTTCCGTACAGTAGCCGCGCGGCAAAGCGCACCCGCTCCCCGCACGCCACGCATATTTCATGCGTGGACGAACCGCGCCCGGCCGCATTACGCTTGACGGCTCATCGCAACGACGCCGACCCACCATGAACCCCGATACGATCCACGCGCGGCTCGCTTTCCTGCGCGAAGCCGAACGCCTGAAGGATGTGCTGCGCAGCGGCCACACGTCGTCCGGGCGCGCGGAAAGCACGGCCGAGCACAGCTGGCGGCTGTGCCTGATGGCGCTCGTATTCGCGGACGCGCTGCCCGGCATCGACACGCTGAAGCTGCTGAAGCTGTGCGTCGTCCACGATCTCGGCGAGGCGCTGCACGGCGACATCCCCGCGATCGAACAGGCCGCGCATCCCGACAAAAGCGCGCACGAACGCGATGACCTGCTGACGCTGACCGCGCCGCTCGATCCCGCGCAGCGCGACGAGATCGTCGCACTGTGGGACGAATACGAGGCAGCTGCATCTCCGGAAGCGCGCGCGGCGAAGGCGCTCGACAAGCTCGAAACGATCCTGCAGCACAACCAGGGCAGCAATCCGCCCGATTTCGACTACGCGTTCAATCTCGGCTACGGCCGCCGCTATACCGACGCCGCGCCGCTGTTCAGCGCGATCCGCGACATCGTCGACGCCGACACGCAACGCCGGATCGACGCGGGCGGACAGCACGCGTAAGCTCGCACGCTCTGCATGCTCGTGAACCTGCCGATCGGCAGCGGCTTCACGCTTGCGCACCTCGACGAATGGGGGCCGACGCAGGCGCAGGTCGATGCGCTGCCCACGCTCGGCGAGGAACGCGACCGTCCGATGATGGCGCTCGTCGCCGTGCAGCGATAACGCGCGTCACCGCAGGCCGCAACACGCGCACGGGCCTTCGCCCTCCGTTCTCACAGATCGCAACAATGACGCCGCACGGCCCCCGCTCGGGCGCGGCGTTCGCACAATTCAGCACAATTTCCACACGATTTGACGTGATTTCCTCGCTTACCATGAGCGGCTGATTCGACTCGGCACGGCCGCGCGATGCGTACGCGGATGCCGTCGCGGGCAACCTGCCCGACATGCGACGCCGGCCGGATCGTCCCGCCCGGCCGCACGCATCGCCGGCACTGCCTGATCCTCGCCGCACGCTCATGACTCAGAAGACCCATCGCCGCCGGCGCATCGTGCTGGCTACCCTTGCCATCGCCGCGATCGCCACCGGCGTCACGCTGAAGGCGTGCGCGCCCGACAAGCATCCGCAATACCTGTCCGCGCCCGTCTCGCGCGGCGATCTCGAGAACGCCGTGCTGGCAACCGGCGCGCTTCAGGCATTCAAGCAGGTCGACGTCGGCGCGCAGGTGTCCGGGCAGTTGAAGTCGCTGAAAGTCAAGCTCGGCGACAAGGTCACGAAGGGCCAGTGGCTCGCCGAGATCGATCCCGTGATCTCGGAAAACGCGCTGCGCCAGGCGCGCGCCAGCGAAGAAAGCCTGCGCGCGCAGCAGCAATCGACCGCCGCGCAACTCACGCAGGCGGAACTCGCATTCAAGCGCCAGCAGGCGATGCTGCCCGACGATGCGACCTCGCGTGAGTCGTTCGAGGCCGCGCGCGCGACGCTCGACGTGCAACGCGCGACCCTCGCGTCGCTCGCCGCGCAGATCCGCTCGGCCCGCATCCAGATCGAGACCGCGCAGGCCAACCTCGGCTACACGCGCATCGTCGCGCCGATCGACGGCGAGGTCGTCGCGGTCGTCACGCAGGAAGGCCAGACCGTGATCGCGCAGCAGCAGGCGCCGGTGATCCTGAAGCTCGCCGATCTCGACACGATGACCGTGAAGGCGCAGGTGTCGGAAGCCGACGTGATCCGCGTGAGTGCCGGCCAGGCCGCGTATTTCACGATCCTCGGCGAACCGGACAAGCGCCATTACGGCAAGCTGCGTGCGATCGAGCCGGCACCGCAGAACTATGCCGAAGCACAGAGCCCGCTCGGCGGTGGTGCGGGCGGCGGCTCGAAGCCGAACTCGGCCGTGTTCTACAACGCGCTGTTCGAAGTACCGAATCCCGAGCATCGGCTGCGCATCTCGATGACCGCGCAAGTCAGCATCGTGCTCGGCAACGCACGCAACGCGCTGAGCATTCCGGCCGCCGCACTCGGCGAAAAACGCAAGGACGGCACCTACGCGGTGCGCGTGCTGCGCGCCGACGGCAGCACGGAAACCCGCGACGTCCGCATCGGCATCAACAACAACGTGCGCGTCGAAGTGCTGGCCGGCCTGAAGGACGGTGAACGCGTCGTGATCGGCGAAGCGGCCGGTGACGACCACGCGCCGCTGGCGGACGTGGTGTGACGATGAGCCAGCCGCTGCTGAAACTCGCTGCCGTCACACGACGCTTTCCGGCCGGCGACAAGGATGTCGTCGTCCTGAACAACGTCAACCTGTCGATCCACGCGGGCGAGATCGTCGCGATCGTCGGCGCATCGGGCTCCGGGAAGTCGACGCTGATGAACATCCTCGGCTGCCTCGATCACCCTAGCGAAGGCACCTACACGGTCGGCGGCCGGGACACGCACATGCTCGACAGCGACGAGCTCGCGCAACTGCGCCGCGAACACTTCGGCTTCGTGTTCCAGCGCTATCACCTGCTGCCGCACGTCGACGCGGTCGCGAACCTCGAAATGCCCGCGATCTATGCCGGCACGCCGCGCGCCGAGCGGCACGCCCGTGCACGCGAGCTGCTCGCGCGCCTCGGGCTCGCGGATCGCGCACACCATCGCCCCGGGCAGCTGTCCGGCGGCCAGCAGCAGCGCGTGAGCATCGCGCGTGCGCTGATCAACGGCGGCCAGGTGATCCTCGCCGACGAACCGACCGGCGCGCTCGATACGAAAAGCGGCCAGGACGTGATCCGCATCCTGCACGAGCTGAACGCGCTCGGCCATACGATCGTCATCGTCACGCACGACAAGGCCGTCGCGCGCCATGCGAAGCGCATCATCGAGATCAGCGACGGCGAGATCGTCGCCGACCGGCCGAACCGGCACTATGCGGAAGCGCTGGCGGAAGCGGGCGTCAACGCAGCGGAAGCTGCTGAAGCGACCGAAGCAGCAGCCGGCGGGCCACCCGCCCGCGATCGCCACGACACGCCGCCGCCACCCACAGCCGACGACACCGATGCGCATGCCGATACCGGCACGCGCACGCGACGCTTCGCGGCCGGTTCAGGCCGCTTCGCCGAGGCCTGCCGGATGGCGTGGATCGCACTCGTGTCGCACCGGCTGCGCACGCTGCTGACGATGCTCGGCATCATCATCGGCATCACGTCGGTCGTGTCGATCGTCGCGATCGGCGAAGGCGCGAAGCGCTACATGCTCGACGAGATCGGCAGCATCGGCACGAACACGATCAACATCTATCCGGGCACCGACTGGGGCGACAGCCGCGCCGACGCGATCCAGACGCTCGTGCCCGCCGATGTCGCCGCGCTCGCCGAACAGCCGTACGTCGACAGCGCAACGCCCGAAACGTCGCGCACGCTGCTGCTGCGCTACCGCAACGTCGACGTGAACGCGCTCGTGAGCGGCGTCGGCGACCGCTTCTTCCAGGCGCGCGGGATGCGCTTCGCGCTGGGTGTCGCGTTCGACGAGGACGCGGTGCGCCGCCAGGTGCAGGTGGCCGTGATCGACCAGAACACGCGCCGCAAGCTGTTCGGCGCGACGCGCAACCCGATCGGCGAAGCGATCCTGGTCGACAACGTGCCGTGCGTCGTGATCGGCGTGACGGCCGACAAGAAGAGCGCGTTCGGCAGCGTGAAGAGCCTGAACGTGTGGGTGCCGTACACGACCGCGAGCGGGCGCCTGTTCGGGCAACGCCACCTCGACAGCATCACCGTGCGCGTGCGCGACGGGCAGCCGAGCGCCGCCGCCGAGAAGAGCCTCGAAAAGCTGATGACGCAGCGCCACGGCCGCAAGGACTTCTTCACGTACAACATGGACAGCGTGGTGAAGACCGTCGAGAAGACCGGCCAGTCGCTCACCTTGCTGCTGTCGCTGATCGCCGTGATCTCGCTCGTCGTCGGCGGGATCGGCGTGATGAACATCATGCTGGTGTCGGTCACCGAGCGCACGCGCGAAATCGGCATCCGGATGGCGGTCGGCGCGCGTCAGTCCGACATCCTGCAGCAGTTTCTCGTCGAGGCCGTGCTCGTCTGCCTGCTCGGCGGCACGATCGGCATCGCGCTGTCGCTCGGGCTCGGCGCGCTGTTCTCGATGTTCGTCGCGCAGTGGAAGATGGTGTTCTCGGCCGGCGCGATCGTGACCGCGTTCATCTGCTCGACGCTCACCGGTGTGATTTTCGGCTTCATGCCCGCGCGTAATGCGTCGCGGCTCGATCCGATCGATGCGCTCGCGCGCGACTGACGCAAGGCCCGCCATGACGCATTCCTCAACGCTTCACCGCCTGGGCGCATTCGCGTGCGCGGCCGCGCTGCTCGCCGGCTGTGCAGGCGCGCGCCACGAACCGCTGCCCGCCGTCGCGATGCCGGCGAACTGGGCGGCGCCGGTTTCCGCCGACGCGCCGGCCACGACGCGCGACTGGTGGCGCAGCTTCGGCGATCCGCAACTCGATGCGCTGATCGACGACGCGCTGCGCGCCAACAACGACCTCGCGATCGCGGCGATCCGCGTGTACCGCGCGCAACTGCAGGCCGGGCTCGCGAATACGAACCTGACGCCCAACGTGTCGGCCGGCGCGAACGGCGCCGTGTCGCGCACGCTCGACACGCACCAGACGAGCCGGTCGAGCAACGCGAACGTTTCGCTTAGCTATGAAATCGACTTGTGGGGCCGGCTGGCCGCACTGCGCGACGCCGCGCGCTGGGAAGCCGACGCGACGGCCGCCGATCTCGAAGCCGCGCGGCTGTCGCTGATCGGCACGACCGCGTCGCTGTACTGGCAGATCGGCTACCTGAACCGGCAGATCGCGCTCGGCGACGCGAACATCGCGTATGCGGTCCGCACGCTCGCGGTCGTCCGGTCACGGCACACGGCCGGTGCCGTGTCGGGGCTCGATCTCGCTCAGGCCGAGCAGAGCCTCGCCGCGCAACGCGCCGCGCAGACGCAACTGATCCAGCAGCGTACCGAGAATCGCCACGCACTCGCGATCCTGTTCGACCGGCCGCCGCAGCAACTCGCGGCGGAACCGTCGGCGCTGCCCGATGCGCGGCCGCCGGAAGTGGCGGCCGGCCTGCCGGCCAGCCTGCTCGGCCGGCGCCCCGACCTGCGCGCGGCGGAATTCCGGCTGCGCGAGTCGCTCGCGCAGGTCGACGCGACGCGCACGAGCTTCTACCCGACCTTCACGCTGACCGGCCAGGCCGGCACGTCGAGCACGAGCCTCGAGCGCGTGCTCGCGAATCCGGTCGGCACGCTCGGGCTCGGCCTCGCACTGCCGTTCATCCAGTGGAACACGATGCAGTTGCAGATCAAGGTGTCGAAGACGCAATACGAGGAAGCGGTCGTCGGGTTCCGCCAGAAGCTCTACACGGCGCTCGCGGAAGTCGAGAACGCGCTGTCGGCGCGTGTGCAGCTCGAACGCGAGGCCGATCAGCGCGCGCTATCACTGGCCCAGGCGCAACGCGCCGAGCGGCTTGCCGCCGCGCGCTTCGCGGCCGGCGCGACCGCCGTACAGCCGTGGCTCGAC
>NZ_JAAGPO010000543.1:0-509 GCF_017104825.1 Burkholderia sp. Ac-20345
CCGCGCGCGCCGGCGGCACATCCCCACGCGTGCGACGTGATGCTCAGCAGCCAGCCGCGCCGCGCGTGCACCGGCGCGAGAAACGCCTGAGCGTCCGGCAGGTAGACGACCGGCGAGTCAGGCGCCGGCGGCAATGCGCGCCCGTCGACATCGAACGCGACGATCTTCTTCGTGACGATGTCCGGTCGCGCTTCGCCGCGTGCGTCGTCGACTGCTTCGCCGTCGACCGCCGGCCACGGGCCGCTCGCGCGGACGAGCCGGTCGGCGTGCAGCGTCACGCCGTTGGCCACGAGGGTCCAGCCGCCGGCATTGCGCGACACGTGCGTGACCGGCGCATCGAAACGTTCGACCGCGCTCGGGCCCGTCAGGTAGTGCGCGACCAGCCGTGGCACGTCGACCAGCCATGCACGGCCGGCGCGCCATAGTCGTGCGCCGGCGGGCAACGCGCCGAGCAGCGCGTCGCCGGCACCCGGCGTATCGGCCGGCACCGGCGTCGCGAACAACTAGAA
>NZ_JAAGPO010000544.1:0-577 GCF_017104825.1 Burkholderia sp. Ac-20345
ACCTCCGCCGCCGGCCTGTGGCCGCGCAGCACGCTGCTCGGCCCGAACTGGACGCGCCTGCCGGCCGACGCCGGCCGCCGCATCGCGCTGACGATCGACGACGGCCCGGACCCGGACGTCACGCCGCGCGTGCTCGACCTGCTCGATCGTTACGACGCGCGCGCGACGTTCTTCTGCATCGGCGATCTCGCGCGTCGTCATCCGCAGTGGATCGAAGCAATCGTCGCGCGTGGCCATGCGATCGAGAACCACAGCCA
Source organism: Burkholderia sp. Ac-20345 (assembly GCF_017104825.1). NCBI lineage: Bacteria > Pseudomonadati > Pseudomonadota > Betaproteobacteria > Burkholderiales > Burkholderiaceae > Burkholderia > Burkholderia sp. Ac-20345. The sequence continues at coordinate 258 of NZ_JAAGPO010000544.1, forward strand.
GCGGCATGTGCATACGTTCTCGCTGTCGGGGCCCGCCGCGCTGCGGCGCGAGATCGCGGCCGCGCAGCAAACGCTGACCGAGATCGCCGGTACGCGTCCGCTGTTCTTCCGCGCGCCGGCCGGCCTGCGCAATCCGTTTCTCGAACCGGTGCTGTGCGAACTCGGCCTGCAGCTGGCGAGCTGGACGCGGCGCGGTTTCGATACGCGCGCGCGCGATGCCGCGACCGTCACGCGCCGCCTGCTGCACGGTCTCGCCGCACGCGACATCCTGCTCGTGCACGACGGCCACGCGGCGCGCGATGCACGCGGCGAACCGGTCG
>NZ_JAAGPO010000545.1:0-525 GCF_017104825.1 Burkholderia sp. Ac-20345
TGCCGAACTCGGCACGATGGGCGTCGCGCTCGACGGCTGCACGATCCCCGGCGCCGACAAGTCGGGCTTCAGCCTCGCCGATCACGAAATCGAACTCGGCCTCGGCATCCACGGCGAGAAAGGCGTCGAACGCCGCGCGCCGCTGCCGGCCGACGCGCTGGTCGACACGCTGCTGTCGAGCATCGTCGCCGATCTCGTGCTCGACCGCGGCGAACGCGTCGCGCTGTTCGTCAACGGCCTCGGGGCGACGCCGGACATGGAACTCGCGATCGTGCTGCGCGCCGCATACGACAACCTGCACCGGCGCGGCATCGTCGTCGCGCGCGCGTGGGCCGGCACGTTCCTGTCGGCACTGAACATGCCCGGCTGTTCGATTTCGGTGCTGCGGCTGAACGACGAACGCGCGGTGCTGCTCGACGCGCCGACGCAGGCGCGCGCCTGGCCGGGCGGCGGCGCCGTGAATGCGCAGATCCGTGTGGCCTCGGCCGCCGTGCAAGAGGCGCCGTTGCCGCCGCTCGATGCGGG
>NZ_JAAGPO010000546.1:0-512 GCF_017104825.1 Burkholderia sp. Ac-20345
TAGGTGCGGCAGGTGCTGCCGGGCGCGCGGCGCGCGGCAGATGTCGGGCAGGCGCCGGACGGCGCCGATACGTGAAACGGATGGAAACCATGATCGGGAGGTCGGTGGACGATGGGCCAGTGCTGCTTTCATTACCCATGTCACGCGAACATCGAGAAACAGCTCAGGTCGGCAGAAATTTTTTTAAGAACGCTCACGAACGAGCCGGCACGACCGTCGCCCAGTAGCGCGTCAGGTAGTGAACGTCGATCGGCAGCGTCGCCTTCAGCGTGTCGAGCACGCGCGCGGGATCGTCGAGCGGATAGGTGCCCGACACGCGCAGGTCGGCCACGGCCGCGTCGCAGCGCAGGCTGCCGCGGCGATAGCGGTCGAGCTCGGCGACGAGGTCGGCCAGCCGCATGCGCGACGCGACGAGCATGCCGCCCGTCCACGCGGACGCATACGCATCGAGCGGTGCCGGCGCGCCGATCGCGTCGCGCGTGAAATCCGCGCCCTCGCCGGCCGCGACCACA
>NZ_JAAGPO010000547.1:0-765 GCF_017104825.1 Burkholderia sp. Ac-20345
AGTAACGGACAGGCCCAACGCCTACCCGACACGGAGCGATGCCGATCCCGGCGACGCGCGGAAGCCTGGCGTCGCGAGGAGCGCGGCGCGGCGGCCGACGGCCGCGAGGCCTTGGTCGGAGATCAGCGCGACGTCGGGCGCGGCGGCTTCCAGCGCTTCGGTCGTCAGCGGCTTGTAGTGATCGAAGCCCTGCATCGCGTTGCGCGCGCCCGCGTAGCGGATCATCGCGTCGGCGGCCGTGCGCTGGCCGGCGACGAGCGCCTGGTTGCCGGTATGGTTCAGCACGAACAGCACGCGCGGCGGCTGCCCGCCGCCGGGCGCGCGGGCAGCGACTGCGTCGCGCGCGGCCTGCCAGTCGCGGTCGAAACGCTGCAGCAGCGCGGCGCCCGCGTCGCGCACGTCGAGCGCCTGAGCGACGCCCGTGATTTTCGCGCGCACCGATTCGACGTCGTGGCGCTCGTCGAACGTCGTCACCGCGACGCCGGCGCTTTTCACCTGCGCGATCGCGGTGGGCGGGCCGGCTTCCGCGGACGCGAGCACGAGATCGGGCCGTAGCGACAGCAGCCCCTCGGCCGACAGCGCGCGCTGGTAGCCGACCTTCGGCAGCCGTTTCGCGGCGTCGGGGTACGTGCAGGTGGTGTCGGCGCCGACGAGCCGGTAGCGCGGCGTCTCGGCGCCGCCGAGCGCGAACGCGGTTTCCGCGAGTGCGCCGCCGATCACGACCACGCGTTTCGGCGCCGCCGGTGCGACCTGGGCGAGCACGCT
>NZ_JAAGPO010000548.1:0-764 GCF_017104825.1 Burkholderia sp. Ac-20345
TACGGATCAAAGCTTGTTTGCCAGCTCCCCGTAGCTTTTCGCAGGCTACCGCGTCCTTCATCGCCTGTGATCGCCAAGGCATCCACCACATGCACTTGTTCGCTTGACCCTATAACGAGTCTGTCTCGTTACAGGTTGAGTTCTCGCATTTGTGCCGTATTCCAATTGAGTCAAACATAGAGTTCGAATCATCTTGAGATACATCGATACAATCACAACCCGGATAGTTTTCACGTCCATCTCATAGACGCTTCCGCTATCCAAATTACTTACTTCTTCCAGATTGTTAAAGAACGACAGCCGATATGGTTTTACTCATATCACTCTGACTGGCTCAATCGCCAATGCAAAATTCTCGGTTCAGTGTCTGAACCAAGCCCTTAGCGTTGGTGATTGGTGGAGGCAGACGGGATCGAACCGACGACCCCCTGCTTGCAAAGCAGGTGCTCTCCCAGCTGAGCTATGCCCCCATGTACAGGTATTCCTCAGGTGTGTACCGCCACACAAGACGGTGGTGGGTCTGGTTGGATTCGAACCAACGACCCCCGCCTTATCAAGACGGTGCTCTAACCGACTGAGCTACAGACCCCTGAGTCTGTCTTTAATTTACAGCCGATAAGCGTGAGCGCTCAACTTTGCGAGATAGCTCTGGAAAGGAGGTGATCCAGCCGCACCTTCCGATACGGCTACCTTGTTACGACTTCACCCCAGTCATGAATCCTACCGTGGTGACCGTCCTCCTTGCGGTTAGACTAGCCACTTCT
>NZ_JAAGPO010000549.1:0-759 GCF_017104825.1 Burkholderia sp. Ac-20345
GTCGATTACAACGTGAAGGTCCGCGTGAAGTCGGACAACACGGGTGTCGACATCGCGAACGTGAAGATGTCGATGAACCCGTTCGACGAAATCGCGGTTGAAGAAGCCGTGCGCCTGAAGGAAGCGGGCGTGGCGACCGAAGTGATCGCCGTGTCGGTGGGTGTCGCGCAAGCGCAGGAAACGCTGCGTACGGCGCTGGCGATCGGCGCGGATCGCGCGATCCTCGTCGAGTCGACCGATGGCGTCGAGCCGCTGGCCGTCGCGAAGATCCTGAAGGCGCTGGTCGACAAGGAGCAGCCGCAGCTGGTGATCCTCGGCAAGCAGGCGATCGACGACGATTCGAACCAGACGGGCCAGATGCTGGCTGCGCTGGCCGGCCTGCCGCAAGCGACGTTCGCGTCGAAGGTGACGGTGGCCGACGGCCGTGCAACGGTCGCGCGCGAAGTCGACGGCGGCGCGGAAACGCTGTCGCTGACGCTGCCGGCCGTGATCACGACCGACCTGCGCCTGAACGAGCCGCGCTACGTGACGCTGCCGAACATCATGAAGGCGAAGAAGAAGCCGCTGGAAACCGTGAAGCCGGAAGACCTGGGCGTGGACGTTGCGCCGCGTCTGAAGACGCTGAAGGTGGTCGAGCCGCCGAAGCGCGCAGCCGGCGTGAAGGTGCCGGACGTGAAGACGCTGGTCGAGAAGCTGAAGACCGAAGCCAAGGTGCTGTAAGAGGGAGCGGAAAGAAATGACGATTCTGGTGATTGCAGA
>NZ_JAAGPO010000550.1:0-648 GCF_017104825.1 Burkholderia sp. Ac-20345
CCCTGCTCGACCTCGCGCTGACCGGCTCGCGCGAGCATCGCACCGGACAGGTCGACACCGAATACGGGCGCCTCCGGAAAGCGCGCGCGCAGCGCCGGCAGGTCGTCGCCGGGGCCGCAGCCCGCGTCCAGCACGGCTGCGGGGCTCACCTTGATGTATTCGAGGCGCTCATTCATCCGCTGCGCGATCTCGCGCGGCAGGAACGCGACCGCATCGAACGTGGCGGCACGGCGGTCGAAGATCCGCCGCAGGCGCCTTGCGTCATTGGCCGGACGGCCGGTTGAAGTCGAAGCTGGGGACATGTCGGGCACACTGGCGAAGAGCCCGAAGTATACTCGCTCGCCCCGCAGGCTTCATTGAGGCGGGGTGTCAGGAGTGTTGCGATGATCCGCAGTTCCGCCCGACGTACGATGCGCGTCGCTTTGTCGCAGGTTCGCGCGCTGGCAGCGCGCGTCGCCGCGGTCGCGCTGCCGAATCGCTGCGCACTGTGCGGCAATTTGTCACACACCATGATTTGCGGCGCTTGCGACGCTGCGTACTGGAACGAAGCGCGGCTGCGCTGCGACGTCTGCGCGCTGCCGCTGGGCATCGGGCCACCGCGTTCGCACTCGCCCCGCGGCGCTCGCGCCGGCGCCGGCGCCGGCCGTG
>NZ_JAAGPO010000551.1:0-409 GCF_017104825.1 Burkholderia sp. Ac-20345
TGGCCGCCGGGCGTGGCAGGCGCCGGCGACGGCCCGTGACGATGAAAGTGCATCGGGACGTCCGGGCGGCGCGCGGCCGCGTGCCGTCCGGCTTGCGGAAAAGGGCGTGAGCCCGATGCTTAAAGATTAGGCGGTTTCGGCGCAAAGCGCGAAGCGACGGCCGTGCCGGCCGGCTTCAGCTCGCGCCGCCGCCCCGCGCGAGCACTTCGTCGCGGTAGTCGGCCGGGCTGCGCCCGCTCCACTTGCGGAACGCGCGGTAGAACGCGCTCGGTTCCGCGAAGCCGGTCGCGGCCGCGACGTCGGCGATCGTGCGCGCGGGGTCGGCCAGCGCCTCGAACGCGAGATCGCGCCGCAGCGTGTCCTTGATCGACTGGTACGCGTGGCCTTCCTGGTGCAGCTTGCGGCGCAG
>NZ_JAAGPO010000552.1:0-573 GCF_017104825.1 Burkholderia sp. Ac-20345
TCCTTCACGGTGCTGCTGGCCGGGCTCGACGCGTGGCTGTCGCGCCTGACCGGCGCAACGGATGTCGTCGTCGCGGTGCCGGTCGCGCATCGCCAGCGCCCCGAAACGCGCGCGCTGCTCGGGCTGTTCCTGAATACAGTTGCGCTGCGCGTGCGCGTGGCGCCGACGCTGCCGTTCCGCGCGCTCGTCGACGCGGCGCGCACGGCGGCGCTCGACGCGGTCGCGCACCAGGACGTGCCGTTCGAGCGCGTCGTCGACGCGGTGAAGCCGCCGGTCAAGCGCGGGGACGAATGGCTGCGCGTGAAATTCGCGCAGCAGTTCGACGCGCGGCACGACAGCGTGCTGCCGGGCGCAACGGCCGTTGCAACGCCGGGCCCCGATCTCGCCGCGCGCTTCGACTTCGCGGTGGATTTCACCGACGATGCGAACGGCATCGAACTGGTTGCCGCCTATGCGACCGATTGCATCGACGCCGACACCGCGCGCGCGTGGCTCGACAGCTACGCGGCGCTCGTCGGTGCGGCTGCGCGCGATCCGCGCCAAACGACGGCCGTACTGCCGTGCGACGCGTCG